>JAUNPM010000037.1:3139-10651 GCA_030536675.1 Clostridia bacterium
ATCATTCAAAGGGAGTGTTTAATAGTAAGCTGAATACCGACGAAATATTTGCATTGTATGATTATTATCCTTCAAGAAAGGCTGAGGATATGGGAGGAACAACTGTTGACGGCGGATTTATTACAACCACACCACAGGTGCTTTTGGGGAATTTTTGTATTGATGACGGAGGTCTTGCAAAGGTGGAGGTGTACAAAACCGTAACCAATGCAGTAGGTGACAGCGGAAGTTTTGTTCTTGACAAGGGTGAAAAGATCGATATGTCCGACAGTGATAATATTGAAAAATGGACGGGACAGACTAAATTTGACACAGAGGACAAGGGCTACTACTATATGGTTTACTATTGGAGAATGTCAGACGGCAGATATTTGGAGGAATATAAGCTTGTTAAGATCACTGCCAATAAGTTTACTGTACAAATGAGGTCAGGTGTTGCAGGAGATACAGAGGATAGTTTTGTATACAATGCAGATAATGAAATTTATTACACTGCCATAGATTGCGATATACTCTCTGATTACGATAATTCAAAAATAACGGACACAATAAAAAGACATTATTTCCCAAGTGACAGATATTATTATCCTCATAAAAACGGAATATATAAGGATTGGGATGATTTTGCAAGGCAGGCTTATGATGAATATGATGAATATCTGGATTATAATGAGGGCAGCTATTGGTACAAAGCAATAACCACGTCAACGGCTGCAAACAGTATTTGTGTTGCGTGGAGAAAAAGTGCTGATTATGCTCTTGTAAAGCTTATGGTTGAGGTTTACAACGGAGGAAAGTGGATACCAATGGCTATAGCGGGTAATGATTCGGATCAGACAAGTATAGGTGATGAAGATTATCAGGAGTATTATTACAGCTACAAAAGCTATGATGTTACTCAAAATCCAAAGACTAAGCTGTTTTCGGTCATTACAACGGAGAACGTTGTTAAGACCTTTGGAGTGTCTGATGTTACAAACACAGACCATACAGGCTCATCTGATTATGACAAATATCAAAATATAGGTGCGGGCGCTGTAAGATATATTAACTTTCAGTTTTTTGACGAAACCGCTACCGACAGACAGCTTGAATTTAATGATGATATAAGGGTTACAGCCTTGTTTAGAAAAGTGGATGCAGACGTAAGAGTAACAGAATCCGTGCTTATTGATGACGGAAGGACGGAGGATGAAATTGTAGAAGCAGACGGAGAATATATTGCTCTTGACAAGGCAGATGCTTATAGAAGTGTTGACAATTATGAGCTTGAGCAGACAGAAAAAAGAGCGGTTTTGTTTGGGGATAAGCTTATTTACAGACTAAAGGTCCAAAATGCAGGGCATTATAACGCAAACAATATAATTATTAAGCAAAAGCTGCCAAGTGGATTAACGTGGGATGAAAATACGGAGGTGAAGCTTTATAAGCAGGAGAGAACAATAAATACCAACAGTGAAGACGTGTATCAAGCTCTTACTCCTGTGACATTGGAGAATATATCAGATGATGAATACAGTTCTTCTTATGGAACAGAGTGGTACAGCTATTGTGTGGAGCAGACCGATGATGAAACGTGGTTTAAATATCGTCTGAATCCTGTTAGTATGACGTCTGATTATTATATTCAGATAGAATGTAATGTTGACAAGAATTATAATAAACAAAGTGAGCATTTTGAAAATAATGCAGACTATAGCTTTGTTTTTGTAAACGGCGATGTTGATGAAAATGTTGAGGATGTTGGTGACTTAAATCAAAATTATGCAGAAAATGCCATATATAATCTTTCATCAACGGAATCTGTAGATGAGAATGAAAATATAAGCTATGACATTGTTATAAATAAGCAGAAAAATCTTGACAAGAGCTATTATATAACACACATATACAATATATTGCCTGACGGCTACAGCTTGGTTGACGGCAGTCTTGATGTTGATATACCCGGTTTAGAGCTTGATAGGGATTATACAGTTAGTTGTACAGCAAATGAAATTAACGTAACGGCATTGTCGGGTGAAAGAGGATTTCTATTATCTGCGGATAAAATCATATCAATAAAATATAAATTAAGATATGATGGAGTAACAGAAAATGATAAGGTCGAAAATATAATCAATATTCAGTATGTTCCTTCCGTAAGTGCTCATACACAGTATCAGAATTCACTTACAATGGTAACCAAGACCACAAATACTGTTGAAGCTGACGCAAAATGGCTTTATCTCAATGTGGAAAAGACTATTGATAATACGGATCCTGTTCAGTCATTCCTGTTCAAGGTTGAGGATATAATGGCAGCAAACAATATATTTACTGATGTTATATGTTCTGAAAAAATTGATGGAGTTGATAAAACATATTACAGGGGAAACAAGATTATTCAGATAGGTGAGAGAGGAATGTATAGGGTCAATGAAAATGATTGGGCAAATACCGATTATGATATTGACAAGGCAACTTATACATCAGAGGATATAGACCTGTCAAGTATAGATGCTTCGGGTGAGGACGAACCTGTAATACAGGAGAGTGTTGAAAAGGGGTTCTATTTGCCCAGGGCTATGTACAGATCGGGAGCTTTTCCGTTTGAGGTATCTGAACAACAAAATGCTGACGGAAATACTGAAATAGTCTATCCTACTGTTTCCTGCCATAATGTTGAAAGTGAGTATGCTTGGCTTTCAGACCAGAAATATGTTGAAAACAATGTTTTAGATGAAAGTGGTGCAGGGACAGATTCAAGAAACGTACCTTTGAGTGGGGATAAAACTGCTACCCCGCCTGCTGTAGTGGTTACTGAACCTGTTAAGGCTAAAAAAGAGGACGACGAAAAAGAATAAGGTCGTTTGAGAGCTTGGCTTAATGACAAAAAAAGGGTGTGGAAAAATCCGCACCTTTTTTAAATGTTTTAATTTATCAAAGTTTTGTAATATCAAGTATATTGCTTAATTTATGTGCTATTATATACCTGTTGGTTTTTATGCAAACCATATTTTTTGTATTGCCGCCTATAAATTCACCTTCAAAATCTGCATTTGCAATTGTTGTGATTTTTATTTTCATACCTCTTGTAAGAGTGATACCGTGATATTCAAGTTTTTCAAGAGGGAAAAGAGAATAACATCTTTCCATAACAGACGCTATGTCCTTGGGTCCGTTTATGCTGATTGACGTTGCTTTAACAAGTTTACGTATTTTAATGGCATTATTTATAAACCACGTAATACAAAATGCAAGTAATGCGGCATATACAAGTTCTTCAACTGAAATTGGTAAATTATTTATCATATTCATACCCCCTAAATTTAACATATATGTTTTCCTAAGCGGTAAACACAGAGATTATAGTTTGATTCAAATGGTTATAACATTATAACATATATAATAAATATTTCAATAGTATATTTTGAAATATTTATGAATATTTATTTATTTTTTACTACAGATATTTCATTATTGTCTATGCCTATAATGTTTATATCAAGGGATTGAAGAAGTTTTATTTTTTCTATATGTTCTTTTGTAACAGTTTCGCCTAAGGCTATAAGCGGAATACCCGGAGGATAAGGCATAATTATGGAAGCTGGTATTCTGCCTGCTGCATTTTCAAGAGGTATTATCTCTTTTTCGGCGTAATAAATATCTCTTGGTATCATTTTAGGTTTGCTTACGGGAGGAGCAGTAAGAGGCAGCTTCTCTATAAATTTTCTCTCAAGTTTTTTGTCAATTTCCGTTATGGCACGTACAAATCTTTTTATTCCTCTGGG
Organism: Clostridia bacterium; assembly: GCA_030536675.1. GTDB lineage: Bacteria > Bacillota > Clostridia > Lachnospirales > CAG-274 > Gallispira. Next base: position 6,913 of record JAUNPM010000037.1, read on the forward strand.
GTCGTCGGCAACAGATGTAAGTGCTACAATGTGGTGAGGACCTGCCATTTCTATTTGGATATTGTGCTTTTCAAGAAGAATACGGGCAAGCTCCTTTCCTGTCATTTCGGCTCTTACCATTATTGTAAATTTGCTTATATCAATATCAAAAATATCATTTTCGCCTTTTATGCTGTCATTTACAAGTTTAAGTACCTTACAATGTGCAAGCTCGTGGCGTGCCTCTGTTATTGTTTCCAAATATGAAGTAAATAAATTTCTGTCTGTAGTAAGAATATGTCTGGCGTAATCAATGGAAGCAAGTATGGGATAAGACGGACTTGTTGTGTTGAGCATTGAAACAGCTTCCTTTATACGGCTTTTGTCTGTGCGCTCGGCTTTTATACTAAGTACTGCCGCCTGATTAAGACAGGGAAGTGTTTTATGCCAGCTGTTAATTACAATATCCGCACCGTCGGAAAGAGCTGTATGGGGAAATTTATCGGAAAAGACAAAGTGTGCTCCGTGACATTCGTCAACTATAAGTATTGCATTATGTTTGTGGACTATGTCTGCTATTGTTTTTACATCACAGGTAAAGCCCTCATATGTGGGACTTGTAATAATCATTGCCTTTATATCATATTCGTCAAAGGCTCTGAACATATCTCTTATACTTATACCTCCGCACAGGCTTTCTTCTGTCATTTGGGGTGAAATATATATGGGATTAACACCTGAAAGCACAAGAGCGTTATAAACGCTTTTATGACAATTACTTGCAACAAGTACGTTATCCCCCGGATCGCAGCAGCCCAATACTGCGGCAATGTTACCGCTTGAACCGCCGTTTACAAGATAAAAGCTTTCGTCTGCGCCCAACAGTTCAGCCATTGCATTTTGAGAAAGGGCAATAATATCCTTAGGATCGTGTAAGTTATCAACTTCTCCCGTTTCCGTAATATCCATAGATCTGAAATCATAGGGCATAAAGTCCATATTACGCTTATGACCCGGCATATGGAGAGGATAGGAATTTTTTTCTTGAATTTCAAGTAATTTATCTAATATAAAAGCCGACATACTTGTCCTCCTGACTTTGGATATAAAATTATATAACGACCTATAATTTATAAGTCTTCCCTATATTATATGTTATATATTTAATTATAAAACAAAACATAAGAAAAGTCAAATATTATAAATAGACTTATATTGAAGGTAATATTTTGATTATGTTTGGGGAATAAAAATATTAGTCATATTCAGGAGGGGAAATTAATGTTTAAATATAAAAAGGGAATTATACTTATATTTATTCTGACATTATGTATGGTTTTAAACGGGTGCGGTTTTATTTCAGACGGCAAGAGAATTGTGAGAATAGCCCATTCACAAAGTGAAACTCATCCCGATCATATAGGTCTTATTGCATTTGAAAAGTATGTAGAAGAAAATCTGGGGGATAAATATGATGTACAGATATTTCCAAATGAGCTTTTGGGAACTTCCGTAAAGGCAATTGAACTTACACAAACGGGTGCTATAGACTTTGTTGTGTGCAGTACGGGGAATTTGGAAACCTTTGACGATATATATTCCGTGTTCAGTATACCTTATTTATTTGACAGCACAGAAGCCTATTATAAGGCAATGGAGGATGAAAAAATAAGGAATGAAATATATAAATCAACAAGAAGCTCGGGATTTGAGGCGGTAACGTGGCTTGATGCGGGCACGAGAAATTTTTATACAACAAAGGATGTAAAAACTCCCGATGATTTAAAGGGACTTAAGCTGAGAGTGCAGCAAAGTCCGTCAAATGTAAATATGGTGAAGGCTTTTGGCGCCGCAGCTGCTCCTATGTCCTTTGGTGAGGTATATACTGCCATTCAGCAGGGTGTTATTGACGGTGCGGAAAACAATGAGCTTGCACTGACAAATAACAAGCACGGAGAGGTGGCTAAGTATTATATTTATGACAGACATCAAATGGTGCCTGATATGCTTATAGGAAATGTAAAATTTTTGGACAGCTTGACTGATGAAGAAAGAGAAGTATTTGATGAAGCAGCAAGAATATGTACTCAAGTTGAGAGAAAAGAATGGCTTTTACAGGTAGAGGAAGCTAAAAAGCAGGCTGAGGCTATGGGTGTTAATTTTTCGGAGGTAGATGTTGAGCTTTTTAAAAACCGTGTTATAGATCTGCAAAATCAAATGGTAAGTGAAAATGAAAAGCTTAAGCCTGTTTATGAAAGGATACAGGAAATAAACAGTGAGGTGAAATAATGGGGAATTTGGTCAAGTATTTTAACAGAGCTCTTGAATGGGTGTGTATTTCTATATTTGTATTTATTGTCATAGTGGGAACCTATCAGATAGTTACAAGATATGTTTTTAATGCACCAAGTACAAAGTCTGAGGAGCTTTTGACATATTCTTTTACGTGGCTTGCACTTCTAAGTGCGTCTTTGGTTTTTGGAAAAAGAGATCATATGGCAATGACGTTTTTATATGATAAACTAAATGATAACAGCAGGAGAATTGTAAGTATTATAAATGAAGTTTTTGTGCTTGTGTTTGCTCTTATAGTCCTTATATACGGAGGCATCTCAATAACGGGGCTTACTTCAACTCAGGTAACTGCATCTCTTGGCATACCTATGTCATATGTTTATTCCGTAGTGCCTATAAGCGGATTTATTACGGCTTTTTATTCAATTGTGAATATTATGGAGATTGTAAAAGGAGGTAAAGTATGAATACGGCTATATTTTGCGGCATAATTATTGCTGTTGTGCTACTTGTGATATTACTTATGGGGGCGCCTATATCAATAGCAATAGGTATTTCTTCCATAGTGGCAATACTGCCCGTACTGGATATTAATGCGGCATTTTTGACGGGTGCACAAAGAACCTTTTCGGGAATTTCAGTGTTTACGCTTATTGCAATACCTTTCTTTATACTGGCAGGCAATATTATGAATAAGGGCGGCATAGCAATGAGGCTTATAAATTTTGCAAAGGTGCTTACGGGAAGGATACCCGGAGCTCTTGCGCATACCAATACTCTTGCAAATATGATGTTTGGCTCTATATCGGGCTCCGGTGTTGCAGCTGCTTCTGCTATGGGTACCATTATAGGACCTATCGAAGAAAAAGAAGGCTATGGAAAGGATTACTCTGCCGCTGCCAATATTGCAACGGCTCCTACGGGACTGCTTATACCTCCCAGCAATGTTCTCATTACTTTTTCACTTGTAAGCGGAGGAACGTCCGTAGCCGCACTTTTTATGGCGGGATATGTTCCGGGAATATTGTGGGGATTTTCCTGTATGGTCGTAGCCTTTATAATAGCGTCAAAAAGAGGGTATAAAAGCAGTGAAAGATACAGCGCAAAAGAGACGATTAAAATTATACTTGATGCAATACCCAGTCTTTTGCTTATTTTAATAGTAATAGGAGGCATTGTAAAGGGTATATTTACGGCTACGGAAGGCTCTGTTGTTGCCGTTGTGTATAGTCTTATACTTTCACTGTTTTTCTATAAAACAATTAAAATAAAGGATCTGTACGATATATTTAAGGCAAGTGCGGAAACTACGGGTATAATTGTATTTTTAATAGGTGTTTCAAGTATTATGGCTTGGGTAATGGCTTTTACGGGAATACCCAATGCAATTTCATCTGCTTTGCTTGGAATAAGCAATAATAAAGTTATTATTTTGCTTATTATAAATATAGTTCTGCTTTTTGTA
>JAUNPM010000038.1 GCA_030536675.1 Clostridia bacterium
TAGTGTTCCTTCCTCCGAATAATTCCATATTCTTTTATTGCCCTCTGTTTTAACGCTGAACTGCTTTTCATCGATTACAGGGTGAAAAAAAAGACTTAATGTATATCCCTTGTCAACAGAATTTTTTATTCTTTCAAAAATTGAAATATCTCTTATATAATGTACATAATCTGCAGGTGTCGGAATATAGTAAATCTTCTTTCCCCACTTGTTTGTATAAGTAATGTAGTTAGTAAGCTCATCTGTGGGATATGCCTGATACACAGCGTCAAAATAATACTCTGCCATAAGCATCTGTTCCTTTGTCGCCCCATAATGAGGAAATTCAAAAAATTCATCCTTATATCCCAGCTTTCGGCAGGTTTCCTTAGCAGCAATCATTCTTCTCTGCTGTTCATTTGTATTATATGGAGTATTTTTCCCCCACTCATAACCGACGGCACTTTCCTCCATACCGTATTGATGTGTATATCCGTGAAGTCCCAGGTGACCGTTATGATCCGTCATATAATCCAACACATATAAAAAATAAGAATTATACAAATTAAAGTCAACCGAAACATCATTCCAATAATCTCCCTGAGGATAAGCATACACAGGTATCCAAGCTATATAATATTCCTGACCCCTGTCATACATATATTCTGCTGTATACTTAAGTTTTTCAAGCATATCAACAGTATAATTTCCTCCGCCGCCAGGCTTTAAGCCGTCTGCTGTAATATCCTCAAATCTTATATATGCCTCCTTGCTGAAATTATCGGCTTTTTTATACACATCCTCATTGTTGCTGCAAACCTCTTTAAGAACCTCTGCCTCATTGCTGTCAATATTAGGTATGATCTCATAATCAAAAGGTGTTATAAGCTCATATAAAGAAATATATTCATTATTATTATAACTGAATATAACAGGTCTGTTGCTTGTTACCGCAGAACTTAATGAAACAGTTTTATCTCCCACGGTTATTTTATATGAGTTTATACCGCTTTCAAGAACGCCGCCCATTGCCTTTACTCCGTTTACAAGAGGGACGCCCAATCTTCCGTTGCAAAACACCGTATCAGCTATTTCTCCCTGCGGCAGGCTGACCTTAACTCCCGCCTTTACCATATTATAACTGATTTCAGGTTCCTTGTATTCCATATAACAAACATCATCAGCCCTTACAAAGGAACAGTTCATTAACAGTGTTATTAATGTTAAAACAAAAAATTTTCTCATACACTCTACCTTCTTTACAAATATTAATCTTTAGCAATTATACAATATACTTAATTCATATTCAATAAAAAAGTGATTAATAATTTTAAATTTTTATATTTAACATATTATTAATATATCCAAACCGACGTTCCCTCTTCTATGTTTTCGTAAAACCACTTTGCGTCCTCAACACTCATTCTCACACAACCGCTGGATCTTTTTTCTCCCAACACATTGTCTGTAATATTCTTGTCCTTATCCATTGCAACCGAATGAAAAAGATAGCTTCCGTCAAATCTTACCCAATATTTTGCTCCGCTTTTAAGCCTTTCGGTATAAAACCACTCACCCTTATCCCCTGTTTTAAATGTTCCTCTTACTGTAGGCGTTTCATTTTTACCCGTTGCGCACACAATTCTCTTTTCAATTGTTCTGTTTCCGTTTTCTCCCTTAAGCACATATATCCTCTGTCTGTCAATATCGACCCATACAAAATGCTCTGTATCGCTTAAAAGGTTAGAGTTTGCATAGTCAGTTATGACCTTATCAGCAAGAACAGATGTGTTTACCGGTGCTTCCTTAGGTATTTCAAGGGCAGCTCTTTTTACCCAACCCTTTTTATTTTTATATTTTACAAAATACCATTCTCCGCTTCTGTCCTTTAATATTTCCACCCTTTGCCCCGAATAAATAAGATTTACGGCATTTCCGTCAATGTTGTCATATAATACTGCACCTTTAGGAACATAGGCTAATACAACAGACGGCTTTATCACATCGGGTATTGTGTTTGCTCCCGCTGTTTTTGTCATTTTTGCCCCTATCATAAAAACAACACCAATACAGATCCCCAATATTAATAACTTCTTTTTCAAATAAACACACCTCTCCTTAATATGTCCTATGGATTTAAAAACATTTTTCATAAGAAAGTATCAAAGCTCCTTAAATTTATCTCGTTTTTAAAGTCCTCCCTTATAAATTTATTAACACTTAATAATTTTTTATACTAATATATGAATATAAATCTTGAAATATTTTTATTTTAGTGTACAATAGAAAGAAAGGACTTATTTCCAAAGAAACAGAGGACATTTATATGATAAAGACAGACATACTGATAATAGGTGCAGGAATAGGCGCATTAAGCATAGCTTCCGAATTATGCAAGTATAATAAAAAAATAACAATTGTAACAAAAGGAAATGTAAAGTCATGTAATTCATCACTGGCTCAAGGGGGCATATCTGTGGCACTTTCCGATAAAGATGATTACCACTGGCACTATGAAGATACTATGACGGCAGGCTGTAATTTAAACGATTCCGATGCTGTTATGAAGCTTGTTTCAAAAGCCCCAAGCGTTATAAAAGAATTTATTGACACGGGAATGGAATTTGATAAAGACGAAAACGGCGATCTGGCTTTCGGCAGAGAGGGAGCACACAGACTTAACCGAATAATACACGCAGGCGGTGACAGAACAGGTTTAAGAGTTGTCGAACAGCTTTTAAGAAATGTAGCTTCTCCCAACGTTGATATAAGACAAAATGAAATGGCTCTTGATCTAAGAGTTGAAAACGGCAGCTGCAGCGGCGTAATAACACGCAGCTTCAAAACAGGTGAGATAACATACTATCAGGCAAATTACACAATACTTGCAACAGGAGGTATAGGTCAGCTTTATCCCGCAACCTCAAATGATACCACAATTACAGGCGACGGCATTGCAATGGCATACAGAGCAGGCTGTGAACTTAAAAATCTTGAATTTATACAGTTCCACCCTACTATGCTTACGATCAACGGCAAAGCATACGGTCTTGTTTCCGAAGCAGTAAGAGGTGCAGGCGGTATACTTGTAAATGAAAAAGGCGAAAAAATTATGGAGGGTATTCATCCTCAAAAGGATCTTGCCCCCCGTGATGTAGTATCAAGGGAGGTTTATGCTCACTATTTAAAGGGAGAAAAAATATTTCTTGATATTTCAGCTGTTGACGATTTTGAAGCAAAATTCCCTACAGTCACCGAAATATGCCTTGAACACGGCATAAATTTAAATGATAAGCTTATACCCGTGGCACCCGGTGCACATTTTCATATGGGCGGTGTTAAAGCAAGCCCCGAGGGTATAACAAATATTAAAGGACTTTTTGCCGTAGGAGAAACTGCCTGCACAGGAGTTCACGGAGCAAACCGACTTGCAAGCAATTCTCTCCTTGAAGGACTTGTTTTCGGCAAGCTCACTGCCGATCACATTTTAAATAACGAAAGAACAGCTTCCGAAATTACGGATAATGACGGAAAAATTACTGTTTCTTCACTTCCTTCCAAAAAGGAGATACAAGATCAAATGATGAATTTTGTTGGAATAGTAAGACATTCAAACGAAATGCAGAAAATAATAAATTGGTTTGAAAGCTATTCACCCGACAAATTTTCATCTAAGCTTAACATTGAGTCAAATTCAAACGATACATATGAATTATACAATATGCTTACAGCAGGCTGGCTCATAGCAAAAGCAGCTTCAAAAAGAAAAGAAAGTATAGGAGCACACTATACTGTTTAAAATATATTACCTTAAATAGGACTGCCGCATATTTTTCCATTTTTGCGGCAGTCCCCATTTTTTAACACACAACAGCAGCAAGCACAGTCATATCATCTCCTATATTCCCTCTGTAATTTTCACCTGCCTTTTTAAGAATATCATTTACAATATGCTTTGGATTGTTATTTCTCCTGTTTTTAATAACGTCTATAAGCCAGTCCTCATTTCTTACGGCACTTCCTCTGGAATCTATGACCCCGTCAGTCATCATTATTATTACATCACCCGCCATAATATTTCTGTTAAACACCTCTCTGTCAACCTTACCCAATATGCCTACAGGCAAAGAAGACGACCTTAACACTTCCACACTTCTCCCCCTTGCAATAACAGTTGAAACAGCACCTATTTTAACAAATTCGGCTTCGCCGCTGTACAGATCCAGTGTGCATATGTCAAGTGTTGAAAAACACTCCTTGCCCTCATCAAGCAGGAGCACCGAATTTATTGCCTCAAGTATTGTTTCCCTGTTAAAGCCCGCAGCCGCAAAATCCTCATACATTTCTATTGAAGCAGCGCTTTCATCTCTTGCAGCTTCACCGCTTCCCATTCCGTCTGCCAAAGCCAAAAGATATTTTCCTCTGTCTATCTGTAAATATGTATAGCTGTCCCCCGACACCTCACTGCCGTCCTTATGTATGCCTCCCGAATATATGTTAAGCCTTAATTTCGGTCTTTCAACTAAATGCAGAACACATTGCTTATCCTCTATAACACAGTTTTCATTTATGTTTATAAAGTCCCTGTCAAGTATTTCCCTTAACCTTGGTATTATATTTTCACTGCACCAATTGCAGTTGTGACAGTTCTTTAAAGTAACATAGACTTCAAGTCTGTTGTTCATTTGTACTGCCACAGCACTTTTGACCATATTTCCCGTAAGCCCCTTGTATATTTTGGAGCTTATTTCACTGTCTATATTTAGGCTGTGAGTAACCTCCTTCATAAGCTCTTCAATAACTCTTCCTGCGTCTGAAAGCTGCTGTGCCGCAAGGAGCTTTACACTTTTTATTCTTTCTCTCCACAGCTTTTCCTCCTTGTACATTTGTATGTATCCTTTAGCCGACGCTACAATTTCAGATGAATGGGTACAGCCTGCAAGAAATCTGTCACTTAGATCTTCCTTTGATACTTCCCCCTTAATTTGCCAACAGCCAATTGCATTGTAAAGATACTTATACGTGTTTATACAATTTTTTTGCCAGCAGTTTTCAACATTTCCGCAGTTTTTACAGCTTATTTCCGTTATACTGTCAAAAATAATTCTTCTTTCCTCCTCACTGCTGTCAGGTATTACCGCCGTGTAAGCTCTTTGACAGCTTTTTGATACTCTGTCAAAAGCCGCTGCGACATTTTTAAGCCTCTCTCCCACAATTCTTTGTATTTCTTTAGGATATTCTTCTGTTTGATTAACTTCCACATCAATAATATTAAGTATACCTATATTTTCACGTAAAATAACATTAAGCGCAACAGCCAAAACAGCTTCCACAACAGACATCATTGCAAATGTAAGTGAAAAATCATAATACATTGCAAACACAAGTCCTCCCGTAAGTATTGCCAGCCCTGCCGTATAGCCCTGCTTATATCTGTCCGTACCCAGCATATGAAACACGCTCATTATAATAAGAGCTATAATATATCTTGAAACAAACATATGCCCTCTTACAGACAAAAGCCCGAATATTGCCGATATAATTATTGTATAAAATCCCGACTTATAGCAAAAAACAGAAGCATAGCCAATTATAATAGGATTAAGAACTCCGAAAATTTCAAGCCTTCCAAGCATAAACGCAATTACACCATATGTAAGCCTGTAACTTTTAGCCCACTCTTTTATTTTATTCATCATTTGTATTACCCTCCTTGCATATTGTTATTATATATTATCCCCCTCTTCTTATTTGTCGAAGCATTACAGGCATACAAAAAATTTTTATATAAAATATTGACAAGCTCTGACTTTTAAATTAAAATTAGCTTGCAAAACCGTGAAAAGGAGCACACAAATGAAAATATTATATGAAGATAAATATATTTTGGCAGTATTTAAAGAAGCAGGCGTCCCTTCTCAAGACGATAACAGCGGTCACAAAAGCCTTTGTGAAGAAGCAGATGAATATACACATTCCAAAACATATATAATTACACGTCTTGACAGACCCGTGAAAGGTATTGTGCTTTTTGCAAAAGATAAATTTACTGCCGACAAACTTACGAAAATGGTTCAGACTCATACCATAAGCAAAACCTATCACGCTGTTGTCTGCGGAAAGGCTCCCAAAGAAGGACATATTGAAACATATCTTATGAAAGACAGCCGTCTTAATATTTCAAAGACAGTTAATAAGGGAACAAAAGGCGCAAAGCTTGCAATACTTAATTACACCTTAATAGAAGAAAAGGATAATATGTCAAAAATTGAAATTGACCTTGTTACGGGACGTCATCACCAAATCAGAGCACAATTTGCATCTGTGGGACTTCCCCTTTACGGAGATGTTAAATACAACCCTCAATTTAAGCACAAAAGAAATGTGACTCCCGCTCTCTGTGCCTGCAAGCTCATTTTTACACATCCCTTTACAAATGAAACCATAAATATAGAAACAGATGACGAGCTTGATTTTATATGAAATTTATGTACATTTTCATATAATATCAAACACAGTAACATTATATCTTTTAACAAAACAAAAAGGCTCCGTAATAATTTCCCTATACAAACGGAAATTTATTACAGAGCCTTAATTTACTCTTTCTATTTTTAATTATCAGCTTAACAACATTCTGTCATTGTTCATTTCCTCACCGCTTGCCTTTTCAAACATAGAAAGAAGATCGGGAACATCAAGCTTTTTCTTTTCTTCCCCTGAAATATCCAGTATTATTTCACCCTTATGAAGCATTATAAGTCTGTTGCCTATTTTAAGTGCGTCTTTCATATTGTGAGTAACCATTAAAGCTGTAAGATTGTTTTCTCCCACAACCTTGACCGTAAGCTCAAGTACCTTTTTAGCAGTCTTTGGGTCAAGAGCCGCCGTATGCTCATCAAGAAGAAGGAGCTTAGGGTGATGAAAAGAAGCCATAAGCAAAGTAAGCGCCTGCCTTTGACCTCCTGACAAATATCTTGTCTTGTCCTTTAATCTCTTATCAAGTCCCAGATCAAGTTCGGAAAGAATACTTCTGTACAGCTCTCTTTCCTTAGAGGTTATACCCATTTTAAGGGTCCTGCCCTTACCCCTTCTGTAGGCAATAGCAAGATTTTCCTCTATTGTCAGGTCGGAAGCAGTACCCATTCTTGTATCCTGAAAAACCCTTCCTATATACTTTGCTCTTTTATATTCGGGAGCCTTTGTCAGATCCACATTGTCAATTAATATTTTGCCGCTTGTAATCATATTTGACCCTGAAATTGCATTGAGCATTGTGGATTTTCCCGCACCGTTTCCGCCTATTATTGTAACAAAGTCACCTTCATTTACATTAAGGTTTATGCCGTGTAAAACGTGCTTTTCATTTATTGTGCCGACTTCAAACTTCTGATGTACATTTTCAAGCTTAAGCATTTGCACTGCCCCCTCTCTTCATAGAATTTTTTAAATTCTTTGTTACCGCATTTCTCACTGTAGGGAAACAAAGGGCAACTGCAAGGAGTATGGAGCTTATAAGCTTCATATCATCTGATCTTAATCCCAGCTTAAGTACAACAGCTATAATAATTCTGTAAAGAACAGAACCCAGAGCAACGGCAATAAGAGAACGCAAAATTGTTCTGTTGCCGAAAACTACCTCACCGATAATTACTGAAGCAAGACCTATAACAATTGTTCCCACACCCATTTGTATATCCGAAAAGCTGTTGAACTGAGCCACAAGAGATGCTGAAAGAGCAATAAGACCGTTTCCTATCATTATACCAAGTATTGTAGCATTGTCCGTATTTACACCGTTTGCTCTTATCATATGCTTGTTATTTCCCGTTGCTCTCAAGGCATAGCCTATCTCCGTAGAGAAAAACCACCACAAAAACAATATTACAACTACAGTAAGGACAAGTCCCGATACTATAGCGGCATTATTTTTTGTAAGTCCCGTATTTTCAAGTATTGTTATAATTGACGTTTCTTTTAAAAGAGGTATATTGGACTTTCCCATTACTCTCAAATTAACTGACCACAAGCCCGTCATTGTAAGAATACCTGCAAGAAGTGCTGGTATTTTAAGCTTAGTGTGCAAAAGCCCCGTCACAAGTCCCGCCAAAAGACCGCCTATTAATGCAAAGAATGTAGACACAAAAGGATCCAGCCCCGATGTAATAAGCTTACAGGTTATGCCTGCTCCCAATGTAAAACAGCCCTCGGCAGTTAGATCCGCAATATCCAGTATTCTGTAGGTTATGTAAACTCCTATTGCCATTACAGCCCAAAGAAGTCCCTGCGCTATGGCTCCGACTAAAAATCCCATTTTTCGTTTTCTCCTTTTCCTTAAATTTACAAAATAATTCGTAAATTTAGGGTGCTTCCAAAGAAACACCCCTTTGTACCGATTAAATATATTTTTTATTACTGTGCCTCTGTTCCGCTGTCTGCTGAAGTATTCACAACCTCCGCACTTGCCTTTACATCATCGGGTATTGTTATTCCCAGCTCAGCCGCAGCAGTTTCATTTATAACAAGCTGTGGATTTTCAGCATACTGAATAGGCATTGTTTTAATGTCCGCACCTTCAATTATCTGAACAGCCATTTTACCTGTTAATTTACCTAAATCAGTATAATCTATGGCAACTGAAGCAAGTCCGCCGCCTTCAACCATTCCTGATTCTCCAACTATTACAGGAAGTCCTGCAGGATTTGTAATGCTTGAAACAAGAGGCATACTTGAAGCAAGCACGTTATCCGTAGGAATATACACAGCGTCGCAGGTTCCTATAATTGACTCCGTTACCTGTGCAACATCATTTGTAGACGTTACTGTTTTTCTCTCAACTTCAAGACCTGCTGCCTTTGCCGCCTCTTCCGCCATATCAGCCTGTATAAGTGAATTTTGTTCACCTGAACAATACATAATTGTTATTTTCTTTGCATCAGGCAAAATTTTAGTCAAAAGCTCGATTTGATCCTCAACAGGTGTAAGGTCTGATGTTCCTGACACATTACAATTAGGAACTTCATTTGTTTCCACAAGTCCTGATTCCGCAGGGTCTGTAACAGCAGTAACAAGAATAGGAATATCCTTTGTTTCCGTAGCAACAGCCTGAGCTGAAGGCGTAGCAATAGCAAGAATAAGATCCTTACCGTCTGAAACAAATTTCTGTGAAATAGTCTTTAAATTTGACTGATCTCCCTGAGCATTTTGTGTTTCAATATTTATGTTGTCACCGTCAGTATAGCCTGCCTCTGCAAGAGCCTCAATAAATCCCTCTCTTGATGCGTCAAGGGCAGGGTGTTCCGTAAGCTGTATAATTCCCACATCAACAGGAGTATCCATTGCAGCTGAATTTTCAGTAGGTGTTTCCTCCGTTCCGCCCTGTGTTCCCTGATTATCAGCTCCGCAGCCTGAAAATACCATAGCTGACATAGCACAAACAGCTATCATTGATAAAAACTTTTTCATAAAAAATTCCTCCTAATCTTTATTTTATAAAATTAATATATGTTGTAATAAAATATTTTCATTTTTCATACGTAAATTATTACATTAACGACATCATATATTAATTTTACGTTATATTATCAAAATTGTCAACAATTTTTAACCAAAATAGAAAAAAGCAGCTAACGAACAGCTGCTTTTTCCTAAAGAGAAGGTATTTTTATGGGGTTTACAGTTTAATTTACATATTTGAGGGATGTATAAACTGTAATGTGAAAATATTTAGGGGTTTTCACAGTCATTATTATAGCATTAGGCGCTTAATAAGTGTTCACAAACATAGGTCGAATTTTAAGAATTTTTTGTATATTTTTTCAGACATTTACCATTTTTCATTAAAAATTTATAAATTTCATTTTTTAATTATATATTTTGCTAAGTTTCAAGTCCCTCAATATACTTTATCAGGTTTGCGTCACCGTCTATTAAAATTCCCTCTTTAAATAGTTCCTTGTCCTCATTGCCCAAGGCACTTACGGGAGCGGAAGTCATTTCCTTTAAAATTCCCGTATCCCTGTAATAAACGGCAACATACCCGTCCTTCTCTTTTAATATATAATGCTGTGGGCTTTCCCCCTCAACATTTTTATTAAATACTATTCTGTCTGCACTGAATTCACTCATTACCCATTCGCTGTAAGCCTGCTGGGTCTTTTCTCTGTCCCAGCCATACATAAATTGCTGGGGCAAGCTCTGCTGTGTTTCCGAAAAACCGTCGGAATAATTATACACAAATTCCATAACAGTCTTTTCGCCTATAACATTTCCCTGCTTTGCCTCTGCCATAACAAGCCCCGTATCATAATCACTGCCCTTTTCACCGTTAAAGGCAATATAATAGCCCCCTATTCCGCCTGCCACAGTAAATATCATACCGCATATAATAATTGCTAAACTTTTTAATAACCTCCTCATATATATCACCTCAAGGTTATTATTTCCTTATTTATTTTTAATATACCTTATAAGGAATTTTTTTCAAACTAAGTAAAAGCAAAAAATTTCACTTACGCTCCATAAACATTAATAATATTTACCTTAGATCAAATAAAATTCTCACTATATAAAAAGCAGGCTTGATATAACCAAGCCCGCCAGACTGTCAAAAAACTAAACTTTTTAAGAAAAATTGAATTTCTTTCGACACCGT
>JAUNPM010000039.1 GCA_030536675.1 Clostridia bacterium
GATTCTACCAAAATAGTGGCTGCCATAACAAAATCAGCCAACAGAGTTATGTTTGCTTTTACTCAGGAGCAGTATGAAGATGTTGTGGACTGGGTCGAATCTCATATAGAGGAAAGCGGAGTTAAGAATATACCTATTCAGACTATGCATAACCTTGTTGAAAGTGCTCTTGAAGCTATTGAGCCTAAGGTGGCAAAAAGCTATAAGGATTACAGAAACTATAAAAAGGACTTTGTGCATATGCTTGATGATGTGTATCAGAAGGCACAGAGCATTATGTATATAGGAGATAAAGAAAACTCCAATACTGATTCCGCACTTGTTGCAACAAAAAGAAGCCTTATATACAATCATTTAAATAAAGAGCTTTATCAAAAGTTTTTCCTTACAACAGAGGAAAAGCAGGCTTGTAAAGACGGGTATATATATATACACGATATGTCTGCAAGACGTGACACTATGAACTGCTGTTTGTTTGATATGGGAGCAGTGCTTAAGGGCGGCTTTGAAATGGGCAATTTGTGGTACAATGAGCCTAACACTCTGCCTGTTGCCTTTGATGTAATAGGAGATGTTGTGCTTTCAACTGCAAGTCAGCAATACGGTGGCTTTACAGTGCCTGAAATAGATAAGATACTTGCGCCTTATGCTCAAAAGAGTTATGATAAATACTGCGGAGAAATAGGAAAATATTTAAAGGATATTAAAGGCACGGACAATCTTACAATAGAGGATCTGAAATATATTGATGAGGCTGCCTGCAAAAAGGTAAAGCGTGAGTTTGAACAGGGATTTCAGGGAATTGAGTACAAGCTTAATTCCGTAGGCTCTTCAAGAGGAGATTATCCTTTCATTACCATTACACTGGGACTTGCAAAGGACAGATTTGGCAAAATGGCGGCAATAACTGCTCTTGAGGTTCACAAAAACGGTCAGGGCAAAAAAGAGAACAAAAAGCCTGTGCTTTTCCCTAAAATAGTTTTCCTTTATGACAAGGAGCTTCATAAAGAGGGTAAGGAGCTTCACGATGTTTTCCTTGCGGGAGTTGAATGTTCAGCAAAGACAATGTATCCCGATTGGTTAAGTCTTTCAGGTGACAGCTATGTTGCCGAGGCATATAAAAAATACGGAGTTGTTATAAGTCCTATGGGCTGCAGAGCCTTTCTTTCACTTTGGTTTGAAAGGGGAGGTATGAAGCCCGCAGATGAAAATGACAAGGCAATAACAGTGGGAAGATTTAATTTGGGGGCAATAAGCCTGCATCTTCCTATGATATTGGCAAAGGCAAGATCCGAAAGCAGAGATTTTTATGAAGTCCTTGATTATTACCTTGAAATGATAAGAAATCTTCATAAGAAAACAATAGACTATTTAGGCGAAATGAAGGCGTCAACAAACCCTGTGGCATATTGCGAGGGAGGATTTTACGGCGGACATTTAAAGCCAAATGATAAAATCAAGCCTTTGTTAAAGTCCTGCACAATAAGCTTTGGAATAACTGCACTTAACGAGCTTCAGGAGCTTTACAATCAGAAAAGCCTTGTTGAAGACGGGCAGTTTGCTTTAGAGGTAATGAGATATATTAATGACAAGATCAATAAGTATAAGGAAGAGGACGGAATTTTATATGCTATTTACGGAACTCCGGCAGAAAGCCTCTGCGGACTTCAGGTAAAGCAGTTCAGAAGAAAGTTTGGAATAATTGCCAACGTTTCAGACAGAGAATATGTATCAAACAGCTTCCACTGTCACGTAAAGGAGGATATAACTCCTATAGAAAAGCAGAATCTTGAAAAGAGATTTTGGAATCTTATGAACGGCGGAAAGATACAGTATGTTAAGTATCCTATTTCTTACAACAAAGAGGCTATAATAACTCTTATTGAAAGAGCTATGGAAATGGGATTTTATGAGGGTGTAAATTTAAGCCTTTCCTACTGTGAGGACTGCGGACATCAGGAATTGGATATGGACGTTTGCCCTAAATGCGGAAGCTCTAATTTAACAAAGATAGAAAGAATGAACGGGTATCTCAGTTATTCAAGAGTCGGAGGAGATACCAGACTTAACGAGGCTAAAATGGCTGAAATTAAGGACAGAGTAAGTATGTAATAGTTTTTTTGAAGCGGTTTTTACTGCGGAGTTTTAATAAAATTTCCAATGCCCCTACGTACGGCGTTTTATGCAGGTAGGGGCGTGTTTGTGCTTAAAGCGGTTATAAATAACAAAAGTGAAAGGTTGTACGGAAAATATGAGATACCACAATATAACTCACGATGATATGCTGAACGGGGAAGGACTGAGAACCGTACTTTGGGTAAGCGGCTGTGAACACCATTGTACAAATTGTCACAATCCTATTACGTGGGATATTAACGGAGGTCTTTTTTTTGATGAAGATGCGGAAAGAGAATTGTTTGAATGTCTTGCTCCGGGCTATATATCAGGCTTGACTTTCAGCGGAGGAGACCCTCTTCACGTTAATAACAGAAGCGAGATAACAAGACTTGCAAAGAAAGTAAAAGAAAAATATCCCGAAAAGAATATTTGGCTTTATACAGGGTATTCCTGGGAGCAAATAAGTAATCTTGAAGTTGTGAAATATATTGATGTTATAGTTGACGGAAAATTTATGGAAGAATTAAAGGACAAGTCTTTGAAGTGGAAGGGATCCAGCAATCAAAGAACAATTGATGTGCAGGGAACATTGAAAAAAGGCGAAGTTGTGCTTTATGAGGATTAATATTATGAATATTGAAGAGAATAAAATTTATTTTGCTAAGGTCAAGGAAGGGGCTAAAATACCCGAAAGAGATATATGGAATGCGGGGATAGACATTTATCCCTGTTTTGATGAGGACTATATGATAATAGAGCCTCATTCTACTGCTCTTGTGCCTACGGGGATCGCAAGTGCGGTGCCTGTGGACTATTACATACAGATACACGAAAGAGGTTCTTCGGGAAGCAAGGGCATTAAATACAGTGCGGGAGTTATCGATTCAAGCTACAGAGGAGAGTGGTTCCTTGCCACTACAAATACAAATGACAAGCCTGTTATAATAAGTAAGATAAATATGGAAGAATTGCCCGAAAATGTAAGGGATATTATTAATAAGGCTTATATTGTTTATCCTTATACAAAAGCTCTGTTTCAGGGAATAGTACATAATGTTCACAATGAGCTTGAAAGAAAAGAAATTTCCTATGACGAGCTTAAAAACATTCCTTCCGAAAGAGGAAGCGGCAAGCTGGGAAGCAGCGGAAAGTAGAGAAGGGTAATACTGCTTATAATAAACACATAAAATAATATGTAAATAAAAAAATTAAGGGGCTGCCAATCGGCTGCCCCGTCTTTTGTATAATTATCCGAAATGCCGTCCCCAGTTTTTTGACACCTAGCCAAGCTAGGTGGGTTTCCGCAGAACTGCTGTCTGCCTTCCGCTGCCCAAAGGGAATTATCTTGCGGCCTGACATAAACAGAACAATATAGGAGTCCCGTTCAAAAAATGTAGGTTCAAAAATAAAAGGTCGCGTACATTTCAGACATATATATTAAATAATTTTATCAAAAGGAATAAAGTAAATTTGTTTCCTTCTGATAAGATTATACAATATTGTGTGTGTAATTTCAAGAGTTTATTCAAATTTTTTGTTTTAAATTTTTATTGGATTTTTATTAAAATTTACAAAACTTATAAGTGAATAGAAAAAAGTATTTGAATAAAAAATAATAAAAAATTATGAAAAAATAAATTGTGTTTTAGAGCAAAATATATTATACTGTATATAAGAATAATTTTGTCAAAAAAACAAAATAACAGTTGACAAAGCAAGTCATTAATGATAAAATTTTTAAGATATGTATAATGAAGGAGGATATGACTTATGTTTAAGCCAAAGCAAACAACAATTTATAACTGCTTGTATTATATTCCTTCTCGTTTTATTTGTACTTTTGATTTTATAAGGCAATAAAGGTTTTTATTTTAATTCCTTTATTGCCTTTTTAGCGTGAGTAATATTTATTTGTTCATAAAACAGTGTAAAAGGAGGAAGCCTATGTATAACAGAAAGGATCTTCTGGGGTTAAGAGATCTAAGCTCAGATGAAATTTTAACAATACTTAATACTGCTAAGGAAATGAAGGAAAAAATAGACAATCCCGATTTGAGAACGGACGTTTTGTCAAAGAGCAGTATTGTGACCCTTTTTTATGAAAACAGCACGAGAACAAAAATGTCATTTATGCTTGCGGGAGAATATCAGGGGGCTATTGTTAAAGACCTTGGCGTTGCCACAAGCAGTGTGTCTAAGGGTGAAAGCCTTATTGATACGGGAGTTACTCTTGACCAAATGGGCACCAACATAATGATAATACGACATCAGCTTACGGGAGCGGCTCATATTCTTGCTAAAAATGTTAAGGCAAGCGTTATAAATGCAGGGGACGGTTCAAACGAACACCCTACACAGGCACTTCTTGACCTTTATACAATACTTGAAAGAAAGGGCGGCTTTGAAGGGCTTAAGGTCGTTATTCTGGGTGATATTTCTCATTCGAGAGTTGCAAGAAGCAATGCTTTCGGTCTTACAAAGCTTGGAGCAAAGGTTACTCTTGCAGGTCCTTCCACCCTTGTAAGCAGCTCAATGCAGAGCTTGGGCGTTCAGGTAAGCACTGATATTCCTTCAGCAGTAAGAGATGCGGATGTTGTAATGGGTCTTAGAATACAGTTTGAAAGACAAAAGAATATGCCTTTTCCTAATCTCAGAGAATATTCAAGTCTTTTCGGCGTAAACAGTGAAATATTAAAGTATGCTAAAAAGGATGTGCTTGTTATGCACCCCGGCCCCGTAAACAGAGGTGTTGAATTAAGCACGGAAGTAATTGACGGCAAACATTCGGTTATAAATGTACAGGTCAAAAACGGTGTGGCAGTAAGAATGGCTATACTTAAACTTCTTACAGAGGCAAATTTAAAATAGGAGGTATATTATGAGCAGTATTTTAATTAAAGGCGGCAGACTTGTTGATCCAAAAAACAATGTGGACAAGGTTACGGATATGCTTGTTAAGGACGGAAAGGTTGCAAAAATAAGCGAAAGCATAGCAGAAAATGCCGATAAGGTAATAAATGCAGAGGGACTTGTTGTAATGCCCGGACTTATTGACCTGCACGTTCATTTCAGAGAACCGGGATATGAAAAAAAGGAAACAATAGCTACAGGTTCAAGAGCAGGTGCTATGGGCGGATTTACAACTGTTTGTCAGATGCCTAACACTGATCCCGTTACTGACAATGCAATTATGATAGAATATGCTTTAAGTCCCAAAAGAAACGCTGTAATAAATGTGCTTCCCATAGGTGCCATAACTAAGGGACAGAAAAGTGAGGAGCTTGCAGACATAGGTCAAATGGCGGCAGCAGGAGCCTGCGCTATATCAGAAGACGGCAAGTCTGTTGCAGATCCCGCATTAATGAAAAATGCAATGAGATATTCAAAAATGTTTAATTTACCCGTGTTTGACCACTGTGAAGAAATAAGGCTTGCAAAGGGCTCTATGAATGCAGGTGAAAGAGCGTCAATGCTTGGTTTAAAGGGCATAGGCGATGATTCGGAGGAAATAATAGTTTCAAGAGATATAATTTTAGCAAAGGCTACGGGAGCTAAGCTTCACATATGCCATATAAGTACAGAGGGAAGTGTGGAGCAGGTCAAAAATGCAAAGGAAATGGGACTTCCCGTAACGGCAGAGGTTACACCACATCACTTTACATTGTGTGATGAGGACATAGTTGACTATGATTCCAATTTTAAAATGAACCCTCCCTTAAGAAGCAGAAAGGATCTTGAAATTATAAGACAGGCTATTAAGGATAACATAATTGAGGTTATTGCAACGGACCACGCACCTCACCATATTGATGATAAAAACTGCGAATTTGAAAAGGCGGCAAACGGCATAACAGGTCTTGAAACAAGTTTTGCACTTTCATACACTGAGCTTGTGGATAAGGGGCTTATAACATTAAGTGAAATGGTAGCTAAAATGACGTCAAATCCCGCCGAGGTTTTGGGAATAGATAAGGGACAGTTAAGTGAAGGCGCTGCTGCGGATATTGCCATTGCAGACATTGAAAATACCTATAAAATAGATGTAAGCTCTATGGTGTCAAAGGCTAAAAATACTCCTTTCGGCGGCAGAGAAGTCAAGGGTAAAATACTTTATACCATTTGCGGTGGAGAGGTCGTTGTGGATAACGGAAAACTTATGAAATAACGAACAATACATTATAAATTGAATTACGGAGGCTTTGAAATGATTACAGATAAACTCATAGATAAAATTAAAGCTACGGGAAATCCTACTGTTGTGGGTCTTGATCCCAGATTAAACTATATTCCTAATTTTATAACGGAGAAATATTTTGCTAAATACGGGAATACTCCTAAGGCTGTGGCAAAGTCAATGTATAAGTTTAACAAATATATAATTGACGCAGTTTTTGACATTGTACCTGCCGTTAAGCCTCAGATAGCTATGTATGAAAGATACGGTATTGAGGGCTTAAAGGCATATGACAAAACCTGCAAATATGCAAAAAGCAAAGGACTTATTGTGATCGGAGATATTAAAAGAAGTGATATTGCTTCTACGGCAGAGGCTTATTCCGACGGACATATAGGAAAGGTTGAAATAAACGGCGCTGTATATGACAGCTTTTCACAGGATTTTATTACATTAAATCCTTATTTAGGCTCCGATTCAATAACACCGTTTTTAAAGGACTGTCAGGCTTATGAAAAGGGACTTTTTGTACTTGCAAAGACTTCCAATCCAAACAGCGGCGAAATTCAGGATCTGCTTGTTGACGGCACGCCTATATATGAAAAGGTGGGAGCACTCATTGAAAAGTGGGGAGAAAGTTCAATAGGACGCTATGGCTTCAGTGCCGTAGGTGCTGTTGTAGGTGCAACTCACCCTGAACAGGCTAAGAGATTGAGAGAGGTTATGCCTCATACATTTTTCCTTGTACCGGGATACGGTGCACAGGGTGGAAAGGCTGAGGACTTGGCTGTATGCTTTAATGAAGAGGGACTTGGGGCTATAGTAAATTCTTCAAGAGGCATTATAGCAGCTCATATGAAGGATGAATATAAATCCTGTTATGCAGATGAGAGAAATTTTGCTCTTGCTGCAAGACAGGCTTGTATAGATATGAAAAATGATTTAAGGAGATGTATTTAACCATGAAGAAAACCATTAAAGCCGAGTTAATACTTGAAAATGGCGTTAAATTTAAGGGTAATGCATTTGGCTACATTAAGGAAACCGTAGGTGAAGTTGTTTTTACCACGGGTATGACGGGTTATCAGGAAACATTGACAGACCCTTCCTTTGCAGGTCAGATTGTGGTTATGACTTACCCGTTAATAGGAAATTACGGTATTAACCTTGAAGATATGGAAAGCAGAAAGCCTTTCTTAAAGGGCTTTGTTGTAAGAGAAAAATGTGACGTTCCCAATAACTGGAGATGTGAAATGGATATAGAGGACTTTTTGTATCAGAATAAGATAATGGGTCTTGAAGGCATTGATACAAGAGCGCTTACAAGAATATTGAGAGATAACGGTACTATGAGAGGTATCATAACCACAAGAGTAGATGACCTTACTCCAAGTCAGGTAAAGCAGAAGTTTGACACATATACAAATGCTTATGCCGTTAAGGAAGTTACAATTGATGAGCCTTATACCATAAGCGGTGTGGGAACTCACCTTGCAGTTCTTGACTGTGGAATTAAGCAGGGTATCATAAGGGATCTTGCAAAAAGAGGCTGTAAATTAAGCGTGTTCCCTGCCTTTACATCAGCAGAGGAAATGCTTTCCGTTAAGCCTGACGCTGTTTTCTTAGGAAACGGCCCCGGAGATCCAAAGGATATTCCTACTGTAGTTGAAACAGTTAAAAAGCTTATTGATTCAGGCATACCCGTGCTTGGCATATGCCTTGGACACCAGCTTATAAGTCTTGCTTTAGGCTGCAATACAAAGAGATTAAAGTTTGGTCATCACGGGGGAAATCACCCTGTTAAGGACTTAAAGACGGGAAGAGTATACATTACAAGTCAAAATCACGAGTTTGTTGTGTGTGATCTTGCAGATGATGTTGAAGCTACTTTTATAAATGTAAATGACGGAAGTATCGAAGGTATAAGACATAAGACAAAGCCTATTTATTCCGTTCAGTTCCACCCTGAGGCAAGCCCCGGACCTCTTGATACTCAGGTATTATTTGACAGATTTTTGAAAACTATTGAGGAGGTGAAAACTCATGCCTAAGGACAATTCAATCAAAAAGGTTCTTGTTATAGGTTCTGGTCCTATTGTTATAGGTCAGGCTGCCGAGTTTGACTACTCAGGTACACAGGCGTGTCAGTCAATTAAGGAAGAGGGTATTGAGGTAGTTCTTGTAAACTCCAATCCTGCTACCATAATGACAGACTTAGGTATGGCACACTATACTTATATTGAACCTTTGACTATAGATTTTATTGAAAAGGTCATTGCAAAGGAAAGACCCGACAGCATTATTGCAGGTATGGGCGGACAGACAGGTCTTAACTTAAGCTGTGAATTATATGACGCAGGTATTCTTGACAAGTACAATGTGAGAGTTATCGGTACGTCTATCGACTCCATTAAGGAAGGTGAGGACAGGGACAGCTTTAAGCAGTTAATGGAAAGGACAAATCAGCCTATTGTTGAAAGTGATATTGTAACAGATGTTGAATCAGCAGTGTCTTTTGCAAACAAGATCGGTTATCCCGTTATAGTAAGACCTGCTTATACTCTCGGCGGTACAGGCGGTGGTATTGCAGCAGATGAACCTGAATTAAGAGAAATATGTACTCAGGGTCTGCACCTTTCAAGAGTAGGTCAGGTTCTTATTGAAAAGAGTATTGCAGGCTGGAAGGAAATTGAATTTGAGGTAATGAGAGATGGTGCGGGAAACTGTATAACCGTATGTAGTATGGAAAATGTTGACCCTGTGGGTGTACATACAGGGGACAGTATCGTAGTTGCACCTGCACAGACATTATCAGACAGAGAATATCAGATGTTGAGAAGCGCAGCGATCAACATTATTAATTCCATAGAAATAAAGGGCGGTTGTAATGTTCAGTTTGCTCTTGACCCTAACAGCTATAACTATGCCGTAATTGAGATAAACCCCAGAGTGTCACGTTCTTCTGCTCTTGCCTCAAAGGCTACAGGTTATCCTATTGCAAAGGTTGCGGCTAAGATAGCTTTAGGCTATAACCTTGATGAAATTAAAAATGCTGTAACGGGAAAAACTTTTGCCTGCTTTGAGCCTACGATCGATTATGTTGTGTTAAAGTTCCCAAGATGGCCTTTTGACAAGTTCTTTGGCGCTAAGAGAACTCTTGGTACAAAGATGATGGCTACAGGTGAAATAATGTCAATTGGAAAGAGCTTTGAAGCTGCTTTATTAAAGGGTGTGCGTTCTCTTGAAATAGGTCAGTATGGTCTTGAAAGAAAGAGCGCAAAGGAATTATCTCTTAATGAGCTTAAAAAGAGAGTTGTTAAGCCTGATGATGAAAGACTTTTCTATCTTGCGGAAATGTTAAGAAGAGGCTACAAGGTGGAGAAGGTTTGTCAAATAACGGGTATGGACTTGTTCTTCATTGCCAAAATAGCTAAAATCGTTGAAATGGAGGAAGCGCTTAAGTCAATGAAGCTTGAGGATTTCAACGAAGAAAATTTAAGATATTTTAAAGAAAAAGGATTTTCAGACAAGGCAATAAGCAAATTTGTGGGCTGTATTCCTCCCGATATTTATGCTTTGAGAAAGAAATGGGACATTATGCCTGTGTTTAAAATGGTTGATACCTGTGCAGGTGAGTTTGAAGCTGTTACTCCTTACTACTATTCAAGCTATGACAGTGAAACAGAGGTTGTTGTAAGTAACAGAAAGAAAGTAATGGTTATAGGTTCAGGTCCTATAAGAATAGGTCAGGGTATTGAATTTGACTATTGCTCCGTTCACTCAATAATGGCTCTTAAAAAGGCGGGAATTGAAACTATTATTGTAAACAATAACCCTGAAACAGTATCTACGGACTTTGATACTGCTGACAAGCTGTATTTTGAACCTCTTACGGAAGAGGACGTTTTAAACGTGGTTGAAACCGAAAGACCTGACGGTGTTATTTTACAGTTTGGCGGACAGACTGCCATTAAGCTTGCAAATTTCTTTGATGAAATGAATATTCCTATTTTAGGTACACTTCCTAAGCATATTGATGAAGCAGAGGACAGAGAAAAATTTGACGCTGTGCTTGAAAAATTAGGCATTGCAAGACCTAAGGGCAAGGTTGTATGGGATCTGAAAGAAGGTATTGAAACTGCAGAAAACCTGGGATATCCTGTACTTGTAAGACCAAGTTACGTTTTGGGCGGTCAGGGTATGGAAATAACTCACAACGAAGAAGAGCTTACGCTTTATCTTACCGAGGCATTTGAAAAGGACAGCAAAAATCCTGT
>JAUNPM010000040.1 GCA_030536675.1 Clostridia bacterium
GATCTGCCTGTTACGCCTAAGGAAAAGTCAGTATGTATTTCAAAGGCTGTATATGAATATATGAGCTATGTAAAAGGCTCGACTACAGTTGATACAACAGCATCGGAGGCGTTTGACCTTAAAATGGGAGTATGTCAGGACTATGCCCATATAACAACAGCTCTTTTAAGAAAGGCAGGAATACCTGCAAGATATGCGGCAGGCTTTATAGAAGGTGACGGAGAAACACACGCATGGGTGGAATACTACTGCAACGGCGCATGGTATGGAATTGACCCAACAAATAACAATGAAATAGAGTATGGCTATATTAAGCTTTCACATGGTCTTGACAGCAGCAGTGCAGGTGTGGAAAGAGGCTGCTTTGTTTCAAATGAGGGTATAGTCACTCAATCATCGGAAATTACTGTCAAGGTTGGTGAAATAAATGCTTAAGAGAGTTGACACAATATCCTCAACTAATTTACCTGTTGATGAGGTGCTTAATATTAAGCGCTGCCGTTATGAAAACAGAATTGATAAGGGAAAGCTAAAAAGACTGTCAATAGTTACGGGAACTCACGGTGATGAGCTTGAGGGACAGTATGTGGTATATATGGTTTCAAAAAGATTAGAGGAGCACCCCGAATACTTAAACGGCATACTTGATATTTATCCAGCCACAAACCCTCTGGGTATAGACTGTATAGAAAGAGGGATACCTTCTTTTGATATGGATATGAACAGAGTTTTCCCCGGCAACAGCCACGGCACAATGGTAGACATTGTGGCAAGAGATATAATAGAAAGCCTTGAAGGCTCTGATCTTGTCCTTGATATTCACGCTTCAAATATATTTTTAAAAGAGATACCTCAGGCGAGAATAAATGTAAATATGGGTGAAAAGCTTCTGCCCATAGCCGAAAAGCTGAATCTTGATTTTTTGTGGGTGCACCCAAATGCTACGGTTTTGGAATCTACACTTTGTTATTCATTAAATGCACGCAATACCCCTTGTGTCGTAATTGAGTCGGGTATAGGAATGAGAATTACGGAGGAATACTGTGTTCAGCTTACAGACGGCATATTTAATGTAATGAAGGAAATGGGTATGTGGCTTGGAGATAATGTGTTTCAGGGTAAGGAGCATAAGCCATTGGTTACATCGGAGGATAGGGAGGTTTTCTTTTTAAATGCCGAGGCTTCGGGAATATTCGTGCCCGTAGCAGCTCATTCTTCAATTATGAAAGAGGGTGAAACAATAGGAAATATTGTGGATCCTCTTACGGGCAGTGTAAAGAGCACGGTAAAATCCCCCTGTAACGGACTTTTGTTTACAATAAGAGAATATCCCGTTGTGTATGAAGGCTCATTGATAGCAAGACTGCTGGGAGGTGTGGAATAATGAAAAAAGAAATTATATTTGAGCTGCCTTCACCTTACAGGGATACAATGAGAATATGGGCATATAAATTCGGAGATTATGAAAATGAGGACTGTGAAAAAAGCCTTGCCGTAGTAGGTGCAACAAGAGGAAACGAAGCCCAGCAAATGTTCAACTGCTCACAAATAATAGCAAGGCTTAAGGACCTTGAAAGCAAGGGGAAAATAGCAGAGGGCAAATCAATAGTTGTGATACCTGCAATAAATAACTTTTCAATAAATGTTGAAAAGCGTTTCTGGGCAATGGATAATACGGACATAAACAGAATGTTCCCCGGCTATGATTTAGGTGAAACAACACAGCGTATAGCTTATTACACCTTTGAATACTTAAAGGATTATGAATACGGTATTCATTTTACAAGTCATTACAGACCGGGAAAATTTATTCCTCACGTGAGAATGATGCACACAGGATATGAGGATACGGAAAAGGCTGCTGATTTCGGACTTCCCTACATATATGTGAGAAATTCAAAGCCCTATGACACCACAACACTTAACTACAACTGGCAGATATGGGGTACAAAGGCATTTTCTCTTTACATAGGAGCAACGGCAAGAATAAATGAAGAGGCGGGACGTAATGCCGTAGAGGCTGTAATGAGATTTGCACTTAAAAACAATATATTAAAAGATGTGGATATTGAAGAGGGAACAAAAAGCAAGCTCATAACCTCCAAAAATGTTTATTCGGTCAGAAATTCATCGGCGGGAGTACTTTGTAAGTGTGTTCACGTAAATGATTATGTAAAATGCGGAGAGCTTTTAGGCTATATTCTGGATCCCTATGAGGGAACGGTGCGTCAGAAGCTTGTTGCACCAATAGACGGCAGAATATTTTTTACGGCCTATGGTCCAAATGAATATGAAGGCTCTCTTGTGTTCAGAATTGCTGTAGAGTGAAATAAAATATTAAAATAGGGGCTGTTGCAAATTAGTTTTTACACTAATTTGAAGTGCACAGTCTCTTTTTATTCGGTTTCAATTTGTAATTTTATTAAAATATTTCCGTACATTTTGTTATTTGAATGAAATGATTGAAAAAAGGTTTTTTATATGATAAAATACAAAATAGGATACTAATATTTTAAATAAAGAAAAATGGAAAGACGATTTGGGAAGGAATATGTAAATGAAATTAAGAAAAGGAGCGGCGGTGATCATTGCCGCAATAATTTCGATAACAGGTGTTTTTTCGGCAACAGCAATTGCTGCAACAGATTATTCAACATACAGTGAAGGGGCTGAAACGCTGTTGACGGCAGCAGACGGCGGGGAATACATACCTCTTAGAAAGACCTTTGAGGAAATGGGCTATATGGTTTCGTGGACGAAGGAATCACCTGATAAGGTGCTTGTCAATATGGGGGATTATGTGATCGCCTTTCAGGACGGCAGTGGGACAATATCGGTGGACGAGGGTGAATTTACATTAAGCGCTGATGCTTATATGGAGGACGGCATTACCTATATACCTGCGGACTGCGTGGCATTGTGTGATAATTTGTATTTGTATCATAATGCTATTATTGACGCTTCTGTGGCAGAAGAGGATGAGCTGCTGCCCCTAAAGGCTATTGACACATCTGAAGAAAGCGTGTTGGTCTGCACATGGAACAGATACCCTGAAACCTATGTGGACGGTGCGGATATTACCATAAGCTACGGTGACGTATGGGTGTTTACAGAGGAAGAAATTTTGGAATGGGGACAGAAAAACGGTATTGAAGAGAATATGACTTTGCGTATGGAGCAGCTAATAGGACTTCCTCCACAAAAGGGATATACGCACTTTTCTGTGCTGCGTGTAAAGCCTGAGGATCTTTACCGCCCTGCAAGGGACAACGAGATCGATGATACGGAGTCACAGCTGACATTTCCCGAGGACGCAACTGAAGAATATAAGGAGTGGTTTGCCGAAAATGCAGAGTATTCCTACAATCCTCACCGTTACCCGTGGACGGGTCTGGGTTATACCTATGACTGGGCGGATAACGGAACAGAATATGGTCTGTCGGAATTTATTCTTAAAAACGGCGCAGAAGTGACAGTGGAGCGGACATATACCAATGAGGAATTTTTTGAATATATTACAAAGCCGCAAAACTAACAATAATTCTCATATAGTCAAATAAATTATATAATGAAGCAGAAAAGACTCAACTCTTTTATTGATGCGATCTCCGATCGTTAGATCTTTAGGTCTAACTTTTGGGGGTCAGTCACCTTTTGGAGTGAGTCTTTTTCTTTGGGCTTAATTAAACAGCCTCTTTAGTTTATTAAAAAATATCAACTTACGGAATGAATTTTTGCGTTGAAAAATATTAAACTACGGAATAGATTTTTACATTTGGGTCTTCACTCCACAAGGGCTTAAGTCCTACAAAGACATCATTTTTAAACAGATCGCTGTTAAGATAAGCCTGCGCATTTTCAACACTGTCAAAGCCGTGTAATACCTGAACATCTTCATCACGAATCAACAGGTCTTTTGTTAAGGCTCCCTTGATAGTATCAAGAAAGGGCTGACGATAGTCGGAATAAACCTTTGCTGCCGCAGTACGGTTGGCATTGTTAATTTTCATTGTGATTTCAAGATAAGCATTTACTTTCATATCTTTTTACCTCCTTAATTTTTTTGCTCTGTTTATTGAGCTTGAATTGATTATATAATATTGACTTAATTAAATAAAGATATAAGCAAATTTATGAGCTGCTAATAAATTTAATAGTAACTTGTTTTTATATAAGGTATTTTATATAATTATAACAACCCGATAATGTTAATATAAGGAGTTGAAAATATGTATAGACCCAAATTGGAAAAGGATATTCGTTGTCCGCTGGAATATGGCTTGGATATTTTTGGAGGAAAGTGGAAATCAAGGATAATATGTGTATTGGCAGAGAAAAAAGTATTGAGATACAGCACGTTGAGAAAAGAAATGGTAAATATAACAGACGCTGTTCTTGCTGTTGCCTTAAAAGAATTAATTGCTGATGATATTATTGAACGAAAACAATATGATGAAATTCCGCCTCGTGTGGAATATTCACTTACACCAAAAGGCGAATCCGTCGTTCCCATTCTCCAAAGTATTTGCAAATGGTCGGGAGCATACCACAAAGAGGACAGTGAAAATACATTATTGCAGTGTAAAAAATGTGATTACAGATAAATTAACTACTTGATTATAAAAGGAGATGCTTTTATGAATATAGAATATACGGAAGAAAAGAAATTTTCAATGGAAGATGTTAGGGAGCTGTTTTTGTCTGTTGGGTGGGTATCGGGTAAATATCCCACAAGACTTTATAAAGCACTTTTAAATTCTTCTACGGTAATAACTGCATGGGACGGTGAAAGGCTTGTGGGTCTTGTGCGTTTGCTTGATGACAGTGAATTGGTTGCTTATATGCACTATGTTTTGGTCCACCCTCTTTATCAGGGGAAAGGAATTGCGGGAAAAATGATCGAAAGGGTCAAAGAAAAATACAAGGATTATTTATACATTGAAATTATGCCGGAGGAGAGAAAAAATGTAGGATTTTATGAAAAACACGGCTTTAATGTTATGAAAGAGGGGACTGCAATGCAGATCTGTAATTTTGGAAATAAGGAATAAACAGACTAATAGGTATTTTATGATATATTGTATTTTGAAGTGCTAAGTATTTTTATTAAAAACGTTTTTTATAATAGCTTTTACTTGTATATACTGTGGTTTTATGTTAAAATTTATAGGAATAAAATAAGGAGGCTTTATAATGAAAATAAATTATAAAAGGTTAGTAAGCGCTGTTCTTTCGGCAACAGTAATTGCAAGCTCTGTGCCTGTGTTTGCGGCAAGTGCGGACAAGGCTGTTACAATAACTGTGGGACAAAGCGGAGATTGTGACTATAAAACAATACAGGAGGCAGTTGATTCAATAAAGAGTACACCTACGGAAAAAAACAGAGCCACAATAAGAATAAATCCCGGAACATATAATGAAGAGGTAAATGTAAACATTCCTTATGTTTCATTTGTAAATACAAGCAAAAAAGAAGATGTTATAATAACATATGATAAGGCTAACGGACACAGTGACCAAAGCAAAAACTTCGGTACAGACAAGACGGCTACCGTTATAATAGGTGCGGACGCTACGGGATTTAAAGCTGAAAATATAACATTTGTAAATTCATATAACATAGATGAGCCTGACAGTGATGTAAGAAAGCAGGTGCAGGCTGTTGCTCTTGAAACAATGGCGGATAAGGTTGTCCTTGACAGCTGTAAAATGATAGGAAGACAGGATACTTTATATATAAAGGGTGCTTCAAAGGGTCAGAATGTGGCAGGTGAGGCTAATTCAGCAAGAGTTTATTTGAAGAATTGCTATATAGAGGGAACTGTTGACTATATATTCGGTGACGCTACGGCTTATTTTGACAAATGTGATCTGCATATGGCTTATTATAAGGGAGGCGGACATTTTACCGCTCCAAATACAACACTTTATAATATAGGCTATGTATTTAATGAATGTAAATTAACGGTGGATAAGGCATATACTGCCGAGGACGCTGAAAATATCGATCTTGGCAGACCATGGCAATGTGACGGAGCTTATCCTAATTACGGTTCAAACAGTGTATTTATAAACTGTACTATGCCTGATATACTTAAAAGCGAGGGCTTTAGTCTTTGGGACGAGGATACTGTTGTAAACAAGGTCAGATTTATGGAATACGGTTCAAAATATTCAAATGGCAGAGCTATGGATCTGAGCTCAAGAGCTGATTTTGTTAAGGTGCTTACACAGGAGCAGGCAGAGGGATACAATGTTTATAATGTGTTAAAGGGAAATGACAACTGGAATCCTGCCGAAAGCAACAGAAACGGCGGGGAGGTCACTTGTGATGTAACTCTCGGAAGCTATGAAACATCAATACCAAAGGGGGAAACATTTCAGTTAAAATCATACACTCTTCCTCTTGAAAATGAAGGAAAGGTAGAATATAAAAGCAGTGATGAAAGTATAGCAACTGTTAATGAAAATGGCGAAATAACAGCTGTAAAAGTTATATCTGTTACAGATGAAAGAGGACTTGAAAGTAAAAGCAATGTAACGGTAACTGCGGCAAGAACGGAAAAGCCTGTTGTTAAAGCTATTTCAATTACAAATGAGAGTAATTTGGTTGTGGGTCAGAAATTAATTGCAAGCTACAGCTATGAATTAAACAGTGATAACGACATAGACGCTGCAAAAATAAGATGGTATGCCGTTAAAAACGGCAATAAGTATGTAATAAAAGAAGGAGTGGGAGAATATTACACGGTGAATACGGGGACGCTGTAAGCTACACCACAGAAGGTACTGTTTCTCCCAAGGGTTCAGAAAAGGGAGCAATATACAGAACCAATTTTGACAATATAAATGATTGGGAAACCACGGGAGTATGGAACAGTATTGACAAGTATAACAACAGGTTTGTTACGGCAGGCTGTACAAGCGGTAATCCGTCTTTTATGAAATATTCAAAGGGTGAAAGCTGGGATAATGTAAGCATAAAAGGCAGATTCAGATTTAATCCCGAAAAGAAAGGGCTTGGCTCAGAAGGGTATTATAATATATATATGAATTACAGTGAGGACGGTAAGAACTGTTATCTTCTTAAAGTCGGAAGAGGAAGCAACACAAAGAGCCTTATGCTGTATTTGTATAAAATAAGCAATGGTGAGGAAACCCTGCTTACAAGTGATACCACAAGCCTTAAAAATAATATATATCAAAATGCGGGAGAGGACAATCCGTATTTTACAATAGAGTTTGCTAAAAATGACGGAAAGCTTTCAATGAGCTTTTATATTGAGGGAAACAGTAAGGCTATGGCAGCTCTTACTGCCGAAGACAGCGCCCCTTTGGGAAAGGGTACGGTTGCTTTTGAGGCAGGCGGTGATGAAGACGTCTTATTTATGGACAGCTTAAGTGTTTTGGGGAAAAATGAAGAAAGCAATGAAAACAAAACAAAAATTTATTTAATGGGTGATTCTACTGCCGTTGCATACGGTGATGACAATACTATAGGCGGTTGGGGAGAATACCTTGTAAATTATTTTGATGATAATGTTGAAATAATAAATAAGGCCGAGGGCGGAAGAAGTGCCCGTTCATATTTAAATCAGGGAAGATTAAATGATGTTTTAAGCGAAGTTAAAGCGGGGGATTACGTTTTTATACAGTTTGGTACAAATGACCAAAGAACAGATGAAAATGCTTTTATGGAACATTCCGTTATGCTTGGTGAGCCTGATGAAAACGGTATTTATCCCACAATATCTGGAGTAAAAACGAAAACTCCTCAGTATATATATGAATTTTATAAGGATACGGATTATCCTTACGGAGAAACATTTTATCCATATGAAAGCGGTACTTTTAAGTGGTATATGCTACAGCACGTGGCTGCAATAAAGAAAGCGGGGGCAACTCCTGTGCTTCTTACTCCTATGTGCAGGCTTTTCTTTGACAGCAATGGTAAAATAACCTCTCACTTTGGTGAAAATGACGGATACATTGAGGCAATAAGGCAGCTTGCCGATGAGGAAGGAATTATGTGCCTTGATATGTATGACATAACAAAGAATTTGTATGAAAGCTACGGAGTAATGACAACTCAAGGGCTTCATAACATAAAATCAGACGGTACAGTTGACCTTACTCATTACAACAAGTTTGGTGCAAATATTATTGCAAGTAAAATGGCTGAGGCTATAAAAAATTCAAATCTTGCTGTAAATAAGGATGTTATAAGCTCAAGTGTTGCCGTAAGCAAAACGGATTCATTAAAGACAGCTGATCTTTTTGTCGTTGGAAGCACTGCGGCAGCGGGTGAGGATAAAGAGGATTTGGCTGTTGAATCGGGAGGTTACGGCGATTATTTGCAAAAATACATTTCAAATAAAGTGAGTGTTAAAAATCTTGCCGTTGACAAGGCTACGGTAAAAAGCTATACGGAAACGGAAGAGTATAAGGTGTTTATAAATGAGCTTTCAGAGGGCGATTATGTATTGTTAAACTTTGGA
Source organism: Clostridia bacterium (assembly GCA_030536675.1). Lineage (GTDB taxonomy): Bacteria > Bacillota > Clostridia > Lachnospirales > CAG-274 > Gallispira. The sequence continues at coordinate 8,499 of JAUNPM010000040.1, forward strand.
GAGTGTGAAAGCGAATATTTAAATTCTTCCGACGAATACAATAAATATGCTTATCCGTCAGACAATGAAAATGAAAAGGGTTCATTCAGCTATTATCTTTATAATAATTATATAAAGCCTGCAAAGGAGAAAAATGCCGTTATTATTATGATGACTCCTGCGGCGCAAAGAAAATTTGTAAACGGTGAATATGTAAATGAGGAAAATCCTTATACATCAAATGTTGTAGCAATGGTGCAGAAATATGCCACATATTATGTAAATCTTAACAATGTGACTGCAGAGCTTTACAGCACAATGGGTGAAGAGGGAAGTAAGGTATTAAATGCTTATGACAGAAACAGCGGAATAGAAAATAATGTTTTAAGTAAATTCGGCGCTGAAACCACTGCAAAAAAAATACTTACAATGATGCAGCAGTCATCAGCTTCACTTAAGGATTATATTGACAGTGAGGGTATTAAAACCACGGAGCCTATGACAAGGGCTGACTTTGTATATATGATAATGAATGTCTTAGGAAACGATAAAAAGGCAGGAAGCAATTTTGATGATGTTACAAAGGGCAAATATTATGAAAATGCTGTGGGAGTTGCTAAGGATATTGGTATAATTAAGAGTGAAAGCGGAAATAATTTTAAACCTGAGGAAGCTCTTACAGGAGAGTTTGCAAAGGAAACCATTGAAAACGTTCTTGACAATGTAAATTCCAATGCTGATATGACCGATGTTTATGATTTGCTTAAGGGTGAAATTTCTCCCGAAATAGGTATATGGGCTGTGGACAAGTTATATGAGGTGTTAAAGTAAAATGAAATTTATATCATGGAATGTAAACGGATTAAGAGCCTGCGTGGGTAAAAACTTTATGGAATTTTTTAATGAAGTCGACGCTGATATATTTTCAATACAGGAAACAAAGTTACAGGAGGGTCAAATCAATATTGACCTTCCCCAATACTATCAGTATTGGAATTATGCTGAAAAAAAGGGCTATTCAGGCGTGGCTGTATTCAGTAAAAAAGAGCCTTTGTCAGTGTCATATGGCTTGGGTATCGATGAACACGATAAAGAGGGCAGAGTTATTACTCTTGAATTTGAAAATTTTTATTATGTGACCTGCTATACACCTAATTCACAAAGCGAGCTTGCAAGGCTTGACTACAGAATGAGCTGGGAGGACGCCTTCAGAAATTATTTATGTGAGCTTGACAGCAAAAAGCCTGTTGTTTTGTGCGGTGACTTAAATGTGGCTCATAATGAAATCGACCTTAAAAATCCTAAGACAAACAGAAAAAACGCAGGATTTTCAGATGAAGAAAGGGCAAAATTTACAGAGCTTTTAGAGGCGGGCTTTACTGACAGCTTCAGATATTTTTATCCTGATGCCGAGGGCATATACAGTTGGTGGAGCTACAGGTTTAAGGCTAGAGAAAAAAATGCGGGGTGGCGTATTGACTATTATGTTGTAAGCAACAGAATAAAGGATAATATGACAGACGCTAAGATCCATACTGAAATTATGGGTTCAGATCACTGTCCCGTGGAGCTTGAAATTGAGTTGTAAGGTGAAATGAAATGTATAAAATAATAAGCCCTGTTGAGGCTAAAAAAATTATGGATTCCGAAACTGACATTGCCATAATAGATGTTAGGGAAGAAGATGAGCTTTATGAAGGGTACATAGAAAATTCAATACTTGTGCCTCTTGATAGGGTTGAAAGTGAAATTGAGGATAAAGTGTCCGATAAAAATAAAAAAATTCTTGTATATTGCAGAAGCGGTAAAAGAAGTGCTGTTGCTTGTAATATAATGGATAGTATGGGTTATAAAAATATTTATGACTTTGGGGGCATAATTGATTGGCCCTTTGAAAAAATATTATAGTTTAAAAAGTGTCGGAAACGGCACTTTTTTTATTTATTTAAAAATTTGCCGTATATTAAAAATTAAGCTCTGTGTTTGACTTTACGCTGTTTTTGATATATACTTATTTCACGAATACACGGAGGTGATAATAATG
>JAUNPM010000041.1 GCA_030536675.1 Clostridia bacterium
GGTGACGGGGGAAGTATCAAAGCTACATTACAGACTAAAGGGAGATGATCAAATGTATGGTAAATTAATTAAAGGGGAGCTTATAACAGCGCCCGAAAAAATGTTACAGTATGATTATGGTAATAAGCATATTTGTGCCATAAATCCTACAGAGGAGAACTACATACAGGCGGGATATAAGCCTATAGAGTATGAGGAGGCGCCCGAGGGGGATAATTCAGAAACGGTTTATGAGGAAACAGAGGAGAAAATTATTGTAAGGTATTCAGGAGGTGAGGCTTAAATGTCGGCAGTAATTGTCGCTCTTATAGGATTGGCGGGCAGTGCCGTGGGTGCCGCCGGGGGTATTCTGTTAAATACAAAGCTCATAACATACAGAATTGAACAGCTTGAAAAGAAGGTGGACAAGCACAACAATGTTATTGAAAGGCTTTATGATGCGGAAGCAAGGCTTGATGTAATGGAGGAAAAGTTAAGCGTTGCCAATCACAGAATAAAGGATCTTGAGGACAATGAAAATGCGGTTGTAAGTGATAACAAATTTTATAAGGAGCATTAAATTTGTAAAAGCTCAAAGAGATTTAAAATTCATACATTTATTAAGAAGGGTGGTTTTACATATGAAAAATTGGTTAAAGGCGGCAGGAGTAAGAGCAGTAAAAACTATGGCACAAACGGCAGTGGCTATGATAGGTACATCTGTTGTGCTAAGTAGTGTGGACTGGGTGCAGGTGGTGTCTGCAACGGTGCTGGCGGGTATTTTGAGTATGCTTACAAGTGTGGCGGGCTTGCCTGAGGTCAAGGAAGTGGAATAATGAAAATCAATACATATCTTACAAAAGTAAATTTTAATACATTAAAAAATAAGGTAAACAAGTACATTGTCATACATTACACAGGGAACGACGGTGACACGGCATTGGGAAACTGCAAATATTTTTACAGTGTAAACAGAAATGCAAGTGCTCATTATTTTGTTGACGAAACAGGCGTGTGGCAGTGTGTAAATGACAATGACGCAGCTTGGCACTGCGGAGCAAAAAGCTACAAGCACCCTTATTGCAGAAACAGCAACAGCATAGGCATAGAGCTGTGTTCAATAAAAAACGGAAGCTATTATTTTGCCGAAAAGACTGTTGAAAATGCAGCAGAGCTTACAAAGGAGCTTATGGAAAAATACAATATTCCTATTGAAAATGTTATAAGGCATTATGATGTGACGGGCAAAATTTGTCCCGAGCCTTTTGTGAGAAATGATGGGGATTGGTATGCTTTTAAGGAAAAATTAAAGGGGAAGGAGGACAGTGAAATGGTAAGTGAGGGAAAGGCTGTGGTAAACGGAAGGGAATACAAAATTGACAGGATAAACAAGGACGGTATGAATTACATAAGAGTTCAAAACTTCGGTAATATGGGCTTTGAGGTAGGTTATGACAAGGACACAAAGGCTGTAAAAATCGACAATAAAATAAGCAGTATAAATATAAACAACAGGAATGTTGAGGCTGTTAATTTAGGCGGCTACAACTATGTTAAGGTAAGAGATATTGCCGAAATAATGGGCAAAAAAGTGGAATTTGACGGCAATAATATAGTGATAAGGTAAAAAAAGGCAGGGAAAATGTGTTCAAAAAATAAAAATTCGGGAGGGCAATGAGCACAAGGGTTTAAAATAAAATTATAAAAAATGGGAGGACATTAATTATGGCAAAATTTGACAGTAAAAGTTTTAATCCACAGGCATTTGGTATGTATGTGGAGAGAATACCACAGGTGAAGAAAAATGAACTTATAAAGAGTATGGCTCTTAAAAGAAACAGTGAAATTAAAAATGCTTTCAGCTCACAGTCGGGAACAGGGTATGCTATACTTCCTATGTACGGGCTTCTTGAGGGCGATGTGCTTAATTATGACGGAAATACGGATATTACGGCTTCAAGCACTGCAACATACGAAAGAGGCGTTGTTGTTGTGGGTAGGGCTAAGGCTTGGATCGAAAGCGACTTTTCAGAGGACATAACGGGAAGTGCGGGATTTATGGACAATGTGGCAAGACAGGTGGCTGAATATTTTGACGAGGTGGATCAAAATACATTGCTTTCAATGCTTGAGGGTATTTACAATATGACGGGAGTAAATGACGAAGAGTTTGTTGAAAAGCATACATATGATATATCTGCTGAGGGCACGGGCTTAATTGACCAGACAACTTTAAACAAGGCTGTGCAGAAGGCGGGAGGCGACAATAAAAGCAATTTTTCAATTGCGGTAATGCATTCTGCAGTGGCTACGGAGCTTGAAAACATTAATTTGCTCAATTATTTAAAATACAATGACGCAAATGGTATACAAAGGGATCTGACAATAGGAAGCTGGAACGGCAGAACGGTAATCGTTGACGACAGTATGCCTGTGGACGAAAATGAAAATTACACTACGTATATACTTGGCAGAGGTGCTTTTGACTATGAAAACATTGGGGTGAAGGTGCCTTATGAAATGAGCAGAAATCCGCAAATAAAGGGCGGACAGGATACCTTATATGCAAGACAGAGAAAATGCTTTGCTCCTTACGGAATAAGCTATTTAAAGAAAAATCAGGCTACACTTTCTCCCACAGATGAAGAGCTTAAGGACGGTGAAAACTGGGAGCTTGTAAATGACGGAGAGGGAAACACAATAAATCACAGAGCAATACCTATTGCAAGAATAATATCAAAGGCTTAAGGTGATGAAATGATAGGCTTTGAGGACGTAATAATAAGGCTTGAGGGGCTTAATTACAATATTTCGGAGGGTGACGAAATTACACTTGAGGGTGCTATGAGGGAAGCTGAAAATTATATAAAAATATTTTGCAATATTAAAGAAATACCCAAAGAGCTAAATGACATATGGGCAGATATGGCGGCGGGTATTTTTTTGAAAAACAAAATTGCCGTAGGCGAAAATGTGTGCGAAGGCATTGACTTTGAAGGTGAGGGCATAAAGACAATAACCGAGGGCGATGTAAGCGTTACATACACGGACGATTCGGGAGCCTTGGCGAAATATGATAAGCTGATAGAAGGGCTTTGTAATAAGGACGATATTTTAGTAAGCTACAGAAGGTTAAGGTGGTAATATGAAAAATGTTGAAAGCGCCTTAAAAAAGCTGTGGAAGGGCAGATGCAGCATTACGGATATTGTAAATTGGGAAGATGATAAGGGAATAACAAAATGCTGCAAAAGGATCACGGCGGAAAATGTGCCTTGCAGAATATCCTACAAGACCTATAAAAGGGACAGGGCAGGAGAAAGCAAGGAGAATGTAAACGAGCTGTCAAGGGAAGTAAGGCTTATTACGGATAAAAATATAAGCATAAAAGCAGGGTGTCGAATAAGCGTGGAACAAAACGGAATGAAAAGGGAATTTGAAGCGGCGGGAATACCTGCCGTTTATTCCACTCATCAGGAGGTTATGATAGTTGACAGGGAAAAGGAAAGCTAAAAATGAATAAAAAACAATACAAAAATGTTTTAAAGGAGGTTTTAATATGGCTAATGCTAAATTAAATGCAAAGGATACGGTAAGTGCAAGACTTGCGGAATGTTATGTGACAATTGACGGGGACAGATACAATTTTATGCAGGCTATAAATTTGGAGGCAAAGGCTGAAAAAAATAAAATTGAGGTGCCTATTTTGGGGAAAATAGCAAAGGGCAACAAATCAGGCAGCTTAAAGTACACGGGAAAGGCTAAGTTCCACTACAATACCAGTATTTTTAACAAGGTAATGGCTCATTACAAAAATACGGGAGAGGACTTATACTTTGATATGCAGATAATAAACGAGGACCCTACAAGTGCCGCAGGCAGACAGGAGGTAATGTTATACGACTGCAATCTTGACGGAGTGACACTTGCATATTTTGACGCTGACGGAGATTATTTAAGTGATGAGATCAATTTTACATTTGAGGATTGGGATCTTGCGGAAGAATTTGAAGGCTTGGACGGTATGCTGTAATTTTCCTTTTATGTTCCGTTATGTAAGGGGGTATAGATCTGATAAAAGAAATAATTGAAAATATTGCAGAGAGCATAAAAAGCAATATTGAAAACAATGAGGAATACACCGTGTATACGGAAAGAGTTGAGCAGGGACTTAAAAAGCCGTGCTTTTTTGTTTGCTGTGATAATTACAGTGACGAGCTATACAGAGGGAAAAGATACAGAAGGCAGGCTGTTGTTAAAATCGAGTTTATGGACAATGATGACAGTGAAAGTATAAATTATGACAGATATAATGTGATTGAAAATTTATACGACATAACGGAGGTCATTGAAGGTGATGAGGGCAGTCTGAGAGGATATGAAAGAAAATGGGAAAAAAGTGAAAAGGGCTTTATATTTTATGTAAAATACGAGTATTTTTATTATGTAAAGGAAGAGAATGCATTTATGGAAAGGTTGAGTATTGAAGAAAATGCATTTATGGAGAAGCTGAACATTAAGGAGGGCGAAGAAAATGGCAGTAAAAAGAAGTGTTGAAGTCACAGAAAATGAAAATGCGGTGGCAGCGGCAGGCGAGGAAATCACAAAAACAAATGTGACGGAAAGTGAAAGCAGGGAAGAGGGAAATGAAAGCAATATGACCGTAAATGAAAAAACATACACAAAGGAGCAAATAATAAAAAGCGAAAGGTACAGAAATTATGCCGACATATTAAAAGGGGTGTTAGGCGAGAGAAGATACAGCTTAAAAGAAATTGACGAAGCAATAAAAGAATTTTTAAACAGGGAGGTTATGTAATATGGCATTAGGCGGAGGTAATTTTGTGACACAGAACAAGGTTTTGCCCGGTTCTTACATTAATTTTGTTTCACTTGGCAACAGTGCAAGTGTTTTCGGTGAAAGAGGTGTGTGCGCCGCACCCTTAAACATTGACTGGGGTGAAGGTGAGGATGTAATTGAAGTGGCGGGAGAGGACTTTGAAAAAAGCTCTCTTAAAATATTCGGATATGAATATAATGACGAGAAAATGAAGCCATACAGAGATATGTATAAAAATGCAAAAAGCTGTTATTTTTACAGAGTAAGCGGAGGAACAAGGGCAACGGCTGAATATGGCACGGCAAGATGTTCGGGTGAAAGAGGAAACAGCATATTTTATACAATAGCAAAAAATGTTGACGATCCACAGCTTACGGAGGTGTGCACATACATAAGAAACGTAAGTGAGGATACAGACGAAAACAAAAGCTACGATATGACAGAAAGCATATCCTCAGACATTGTAAATGTAGGAGGAAAGGCAAGCGTGCAGGCAGGAAGCGGAAGCAAGGAGGAGGGTGACAGCTATACGGTAATTGACGAAATAAGAGCAGGTCAAGACCTGAACACTGACGGAACACCTAAAAGCAGAGCATTGTGCTTCCAAAATATTACTGCGGGAAATATAAAGGTAAAGGTAAGCTTTTACATAAACCAAAGCAATGAATATGACGCTGAGAGTGTAAGCGGCAGCAGAGTATTTATAAATAACAGAGTAATAAGCCCCGATGTAAATGAAAACACTGCCGTATTTACAATAACAAAGGATATGTTCGGTGAAAATGCCGATGAGGACATTTATTTTTACGGCACTGTAAAGGTGAAAATAACAGCAATAAATATTGTGCGTGAGGGAAGCATAAGTGATGTTTTGGCTGACAAGCAGATAGTGCAGAACAATTTGAACAAATTGACTGACAACGACTTTATAGTGTGGAAAAAGGAAAGCAAGGAGCTTACGGAAACGGCAGGCACATTTTTAACGGGAGGAAGTGACAGCGCTCCCACGGGACAGAGCTATCAGGACTTTTTGAACAAAATAGAAGGCTATGATTTCAATGTGCTGATATGCGACAGCAATGACAGCGGAATAAAAAGCCTTTTTGCCAATTTTACCGAAAGACTGAGAGATGATATGGGAATCAAGTTCCAAAGCGTAATGTACAATTACAAGGGAAATTACGAGGGAATAATAAATGTGAGCACAAAGGCAAGGGGAGAAGATGAAAACGCTCTTGTGTGGTGGATAGGAGGAGCAAGCGCCGCCTGTGAGGTAAACAAGAGCTGCACAAATATGCTTTATGAGGGAGAGTATGAGCCTGTTTGCAATGACACACAAAACGAGCTTGCAAGCGCCGTAAACAACGGTGAATTTAAAATACACAAGGTGGGAAATGACTACAGAGTGTTAATGGATATTAATTCACTGACGGAATTTACGGAAAGCAAGGGAGAAATTTTTAAGGAAAACCAGACAATAAGAGTGTGCGACCAGATCGCAGAGGACATTGCTGCCATATTCAACACAAAATATTTAGGAAAGGTGCAAAACGACAGTGCGGGACGAACTGCGTTTTGGGCGGATATTGTAAAGCATCACAACAAGTTAAATGACTTGAGAGCAATAGAGGACTTTACGGGAGAGGACGTTAAGGTAAGTCAGGGAGAGAGCAAAAACAGCGTTGTGGTAAGTGAAAGCATTACTGTGGTAAATGCTATGACAAAGCTGTATATGACTGTGGTTGTGGAATAATAAAAGGCAAATGGGAAAGGGTGATCGAATTGAATGACGGAAAATAAAATATATTTGCCCGAAATAATTGGCGGCGGATATAATGATTACTGGAATTTCAAAGGAAGATACAGAGTGTGCAAGGGGTCGAGAGCATCAAAAAAATCAAAGACAACGGCGCTGAATTTTATATACAGAATAATGAAATACAGGGAAGCAAATTTGCTTGTGGTGAGAAGATTTTTTTCAACCCTTAAGGACAGCTGTTATACAGAGCTTAGGTGGGCAATACACAGGCTGGGAGCAGACGAATTTTTTGAATGTAAAATGTCGCCTCTTGAAATAACATACAAGCCTACGGGGCAGAAAATATATTTCAGGGGGCTTGACGACCCTTTGAAAATCACGTCAATTACAGTGGATACAGGCTACTTGTGCTGGTGCTGGATAGAGGAGGCATATGAAATTGACAATGAAAATGATTTCAATATGCTTGATGAAAGCATAAGAGGACAGGTGGGCAGGGAGCTTTTTAAGCAGGTGACACTGACCCTTAACCCGTGGAATGAAAGGCACTGGATAAAAAAGAGATTTTTTGACAGCAAAAGCTGTGAGATCCTTGCAAAGACAACAAATTATATGTGCAATGAGTGGCTTGACAGTGAGGATATAAAGGTATTTGAAAATATGAAAAAAAACAATCCCGCCCGTTACAAGGTGGCGGGATTGGGTGACTGGGGCGTTACGGAGGGGCTTGTATTTGAAAACTGGGAGGAAAAATATTTTTCAGTGGAGGAAATATTAAAAACAGGAGTTGAAAGTGTTTTCGGTTTGGACTTTGGATACACAAACGACCCGACGGCACTTTTTTGCGGGCTTATAGACACTAAGGGGAAGATCATATATGTGCACAATGAAATGTATAAAAAGGCTATGAGCAATGAAAAAATTGCAGAGGAAATTAAAAAAATGGGCTACTGCAAGGAAAAAATAACTGCCGACTGTGCCGAGCCTAAGAGCATAGACAGGCTTAGGGAGCTTGGAATAAGAAATGTGAGAAGTGCAAGGAAGGGCAGGGACAGTGTAAACAACGGCATAGATTTTATACAGGGATTTAAAATAATAATACACCCGAGGTGTGAAAACTTTATAAGAGAAATAAGCTCCTACTGCTGGGAGAAGGACAAGGAGGGCAGAAGTGTGAATGTGCCCGAGGACAGGGACAATCATTTAATGGACGCTATGAGATATGCAGTGGAGGGCTATGTTAAGGGAAAAACATTCAGCTTTGAGTGAAAGAATGTAATAATTTTTGGTAGAATCAGTGAGATTTTGAAAGGGGTGATAAAATGTTTAGTTTTCAGTTCCCAGGCTCCCAAATGCCATACATAAACAGAATAATAAGAGAGGGAGCGGAAAGTCAAATAAGTGACGAGGATTTTATAATAAGAGAAATAAACGAATTTATGATAAGTCCCAAAAGGGCGGATATGATAAAGGGCACAGACTATTACAGAGGTATCCACGACATTGTAAAAAGAAAGAGAACTGCAATAGGTCCCGAGGGTGAGTTGGAGGAGGTAAGGAACATTCCCAACAACAGGATCATAAATAATCAGTACAAAAAAATGGTGGATCAAAAGAGCAACTATTTGCTGGGAAAGCCTTTCAGTGTAAAGGGAGAAAACAAAGAGTATGTTAAGCTGTTAAACAATGTGTTTGACAATGAATTTAAAAGGGTGATAAAGAGCATATGTGAGGACAGCTTAAACTGCGGAACGGGCTGGCTGTACATATATTACGGTGAAGAGGGAGAGCTGTGTTTCAGGAGGCTTAACCCTTGGGAGATAATACCAGGGTGGAAGGACGAGGAAAAAAGCGAGCTGAGCTATGTAATAAGAGTGTATGACGTGATAGTGTACGAAGGGAAGAGGAGAAGCATAATAACAAAGGCGGAGGTCTTTGACGGAACGGGAATAAGGAGATTTATATATGAAGGGGGAAAGCTGATACCCGACGGAGTGAACTGGAAAAGCCCTTATTTTTACAAGGGTGAAAAGGAGCTTAATTGGGAAAGGATACCCATAATACCCTTTAAATACAACAATAACGGAATACCTCTTATTAAAAATGTGAAAAGTTTGCAGGACGGACTTAATCTGATGCTAAGCAACTATGAAAATGTTATGGAGGAGGATATGCGAAATACCATACTTGTGCTTAAAAATTATGACGGGGAGAATTTGGGAGAATTCAGAAAAAATCTTGCCGTATATGGTGCGGTGAAGGTAAGAAGCTGTGACGGAGCACAGGGCGGCGTCGATACCTTAAGCGTGAGTGTGAACAGTGAAAACTACAAGGTAATAATAGATCTGTTCAAAAAAGCAATTATTGAAAATGCTATGGGATATGACGCAAAGGACGACAGATTAAGCGGGAATGCTAACAAGATGAACATACAAAGTATGTATTCGGACATTGACTTAGACGCAAACGGAATGGAAACAGAATACAGAGCGGCTTTTGAAAAATTGATGTGGTTTGTAAAAATACATTTTGAAAACAACGGAATGGGAAGTTTTGAAAATGAAAATGCCGACATTATTTTTAACAGGGACGTGTTAATAAATGAAAGCGAGGCAATTGAGAACTGCGTGAAATCAAAGGGAGTAATAAGCGATGAAAGCATTGCGGCAATGCACCCTTGGGTGGAAAATGTTGAAAGAGAAATAATGAAGATGAAGGAAGAAAAAGCAGAAGGCACAGATCAAGCAGAGGTGATTAAATGAAAGAGAGATTAGTAAAGCTGGGTTTAAGTGAGGAAGCCGCAGAGGAGGCTGTGAGAATAATAAAAAAGGAGTATGTGACAAGTGAAAAATACAACAAGGATACTTCAATATTAAATGACAGAATAGCTGCCTTGAGCGGGGAAAGCAAGGAGCTTAAGGAAAAGCACAAAAAGGACATTGAAAGCATCAAAATCGAAAATGCAATAGAAACAGAGCTTGTTAGAGCAAGGGCTAAAACGGGCAATGCGGTGAAGGCTCTTATAGACAGGGAAAAAATAGGCTTTGACGACAAGGGAAATGTGACGGGAGTTAAGGAGCAGATGAAGGCACTTTGTGAAAGTGAGGAAACGGGATATCTGTTTGAAAAAGAGAAAAAGGAAGAATTTAAGGGAGTAAGCATTGGGCAAAGTGAGAGAGAATGTGAAGCGGATCTGTCAAAAATGAATTACAGTGAAATGTGTGCATATTTTGAACAGGCGGGAATAAAGTAAATAAATAGTGTGAAAAATAAAAATCTTTATATATGGAGGAAAACAAAATGGATATAACTAAATTTTTAAAAAGCAATGTTAAGGAAGAGGGTACATTTGAATTTGCGCCTACGAAAAGGTTCTGTGACGAGGAAGGAAAGGCTATACCTTGGGTGTTTAAAAAATTGAGTATAAATGAATATGAAAGAATAAGAGAGGAGTGTACATCAATTAATTTTGCGGACAAGGGAAAGACTAAATTCAACAACTATATGTTTAACAAAAAAATCATATGCAATTCGGTTGTGGAGCCTAATTTAAACAATGCGGAGCTTCAGGACAGCTACGGAGTGAAAAAGGCAGAGGACCTTATAACGGAGCTTTTTGAAAACGCAGGAGAATATTACAATTTGTTAGGCTATCTTTTGGAGGTAAACGGATTTAAAAGCGTGGGAGAATATGCGGAAGAAGCAAAAAACTAATTGAGGAGGGGGAACAGCTTGCAAGCTATGCATACTACTGTGTGGTAAAGCTAAGGTGGAAACCCTCTGAATTTTATAATATGAATGACGCTGAAAAGGGATTTGTTATTGCCTGCATTAATAAATATGAGGATGACACGGCAAGAAGCCTTAAAAAATAATATGTGAGTGGGTATGGGAAATTGTGCGGGATAAGGGGCAGGGGCGCTTTATCCCGCTTATTG
>JAUNPM010000042.1 GCA_030536675.1 Clostridia bacterium
ATGTATATTGCATTTTTTGACACGGCATAATAATTTAATATTGATAAAGAGATCATATTAGAGTATAATTATATATGAACAAAGCAATTAATAGGGAGTTGATTTATATGATTAAACTTGTGATTTCTCCTGAATATTTTGGAAAAAATGACAATAAAAATGACATAGTGGCTCAAGTTAAAAGACTTGGAGCTTACAGTGTGGAAATAGATGAAAATACGGGTTTTGTATCTGCTTTTATGACAGTTGATAATTATGAAAAATTCGTTGAGGATATTAAAATGCGTATTGAAAAGACAGCGGCAGATATTAAAAGTAAACATAAAAATATTGAAGAAATTAAATATAACGGAGATTATACCGTTTTTGATATAATAAGTGGAAAGTTAAGTAAAAAAGAAAGAAGATCAATTGTATTCGACTTGCTAATGTCAAGTGCAACATATCAGGTCATAAGCGGTATTCCTCAGGGTGAGGCATCTGTAAAGGTCAAATTTTATGACAAGGATAATAAACTTGTGGAATGTATTGATACGGCGGAAAGGTTAATGATATGAGAAGGATAAGCGTTTTATTTATATTACTGTTATTTGCCTTAACAAGCGGCTGCAGCTACAATAGTGCAAATGTATTTAACAAAGGGGAAATAACATACGATAATACGGTAAGTTTTATAGATGTGGGGCAGGGTGACAGCATACTTGTCAAAAGCAACGGCTGTTATATGCTTGTGGACGCAGGAGAAGAGGACAAGGGAAGCGTGGTGGCTGAATACATAAGAAATGAAGGAATAGATAAATTGGATTATGTGGTTGCCACTCACCCTCATTCGGATCATATTGGTGGTATGGACGATATTCTGAATACTTTTCAAGTGGATAACATTATTATGCCTGATATGGTAACATCAACAAAATGTTTTGAAAATATGTTAAATGCAGTTGAAAATAAAAATATAAATGCAATAGTAGGGCAGGCAGGATATGATTTTGAGCTGGGAAATTTTAAGTGCAGTATAGTAGGACCTGTGACAATAGGTGATGATGCAAACAATAATTCGGTTGTAATAAAATTGGTCTACGGAAATGATAGTATTTTGCTGACGGGAGATTGCAGTAAGGCGGAAGAAACGGATATTGCAGACAGCGGTGCGGATATTTCGGCAAATTTGCTTAAGGCGGGACATCACGGAAGCTCCACTTCAAGCAGTGACAAATTTGTGAGTATGGTTTCGCCGCAAATAGTTGTAATAAGCTGTGGGAAAGACAATGAATACGGACACCCTCACAAGGAAACTCTTGACACTTTTAATAAATACGGAGTAAAAGTATACAGAACAGATGAAGAAGGGACTGTTACGGCTGTTTGCAGCGGCAACGGAATAAGTATGGTGACTGATAACACAGTGACAGAGGATACAGATACAGAAAATACGTATACAGAAAATACCGACACAGATGATAAAAATAATGAAAATGTTTCATACATATTAAATAAGGGGACAAAAAAATTTCACAATGCAGATTGTTCAAGTGCCGAAAGTATAAGTGAAAAAAACAGGCAGGAATATACGGGAACAAGGGAGGAGCTTATAAAAACAGGGTATGCGCCCTGCGGCATATGTAAACCTTAAATTTAATATTATTATAAATAAAACAGGCGTTTGCTGATAAAATTCAAACGCCTGTTTTTGCATATATTATTAAACAACTCTTGTCATTGGAAGGTCATTATTAACGCCTTTTGAAATAAGTATCTGATGAAGGTCTATAATTCCGTTGTGGAAGGTTGCGGCACAGGAGGCTAAATAAAGCTCCCACATTCTTGCAAAGTTTATTCCTTTTGTTTCAATAACCTTATCCTTTACTTTGTTAAAGTTATCTCTCCAGCAAAGGAGTGTTTTGTTATAGTGACGGCGCAAACTTTCTATATCAAGAGTATAAAATTTATAATTGGGAAGAAGATCTACTATTTCTCTAAGGCTGGGAACAACTCCGCCGGGGAAGATATATTTTTTAATAAAGGGATCCCCCTCGTGTTCTTCCAAAGCACTTATATAATGGAGAAGCATAAGTCCCTTTGGTTTTAAAACAGAATCTATGCTTTTCAAGAAAAGGTCATAATTACCTCTTCCTACGTGTTCAATCATACCGACACTTACAACTCGGTCAAATGAAAGTCCTGATTTTTCCAAATCTCTGTAGTCCATAATGTGAACTTCAAGAAGATCCTGAAGCCCTTTTTTCTCAATATCTGAATTGAATTTGTCATATTGTTCTTGGCTTAAAGTGATGCCATAGCCCTTAACACCGTATTTTTCTGCAGCTCTTGTAAGGAGAAAGCCCCAGCCGCAGCCAATGTCAAGAAGCGTCATTCCCTTTTCAAGGTGGAGCTTTTCAAGAATATGATCCACTTTATTTACCTGTGCATCGTAAAGGGTGTCCTCGGGGTTTTTAAAATAACCGCAGGAATAACTCATTGTTTCATCAAGCCACATTTTGTAAAAGTCATTGCCTATATCATAGTGTGAGGATACTTCTATTTTTTGGTTTTTCTTTGACATTGACGTGTGAATAAGTTTTTTTAGAGCTGATTTATCGGTTGTAAATTTATCCATATGTCCCAAAAACATATCAAGAACTTCATACAAATCTCTGTCCAGCTCTATATCACCGTTAATGTATGCTTCACCAAGAGCAAGTGAAGTGCTTGTAAGTAAGTCCTTTTTACTTATTTCTTTGTTAAAAGTAACCGTAAATTCGGGCTCGCCTTCTCCTATGACCTCTACATTACCGTCTGACTTTACTGCAAATGAAACGGGTATAAATTTTTTTAAATAATCCTTTAAAAATGTATTCATATTACAACCTCTTTTCTATGTTAAAGAACAATTAAAAATATATTAAAAATTCCCATATAAACATTATAAATCCATTAATATTAATTTAAACGTTCAAAAATATTAATTTTATATGAATTTTCTAATTAAAAATAATACTAATATTATATATTATAATAAAAAATTTAAGGTAATAAGCGTAAAAGTGAAAAGTAGCATTGTGTAAATTATGTATTTAAAGAAATAAAAAAATTATAAAGAAAATGGCGAAAAAATAAAATATTTAAAAAAATTTGAAAATTTTTGTTACACAATAGGAGCTTTAGAGATTATATATAAAGAAGAATAAAACAAAGGAGAAAAAATCGGTAAATAAATATCATTCATATGTTAATAATAAGTATGAGGTGATATTATGGACAAAGACAAGGAAATTGAATTAAATGAAAGGAAAAGTCTTGAAAAATTTAATGGTGTGACAAGAAGTGTAAAGCCTGTAAATCAAAATCAGACCCATAACCCAAGATCTGAAGCTGTTGAACCGAAAATAAGACAGGTATAATAATTGTGTTTGAAATAAGAGAGAACGAAAGCTGTAATTTCAGTTCTCTTTTGTTTTGAAAGAAAGATTGTTTATAAATAAATTTGGAATTTTTTTATATATTATTGTACATATTGTGTTTTTTGTTGACATTGAGGAGTTAAAAATATATAATACTGTTAAAGAAAGATATAACAGGAGGGTCCATAATATGAAAAAACATATTGCCATTCTTGCAGCTGCCGTTGCTTTGGCAGGTTGCGGAGGAGAGTCAAAAGAAAATGACATTGCAACTACAACGGAGACGGAAATAACCACGGAAGATACAACAGTGGGAGAATATGAAGAAATGATCGAATCAGGTGAAGAAGAAACAGATGAGGCTGAAACGAAAGAAAAAAATCAAAATGCAGATGATGACAGCAAAAGTCAGACAGTCGGAGAAACAGTAAGTCAAAGTGTAGATTTTGAAGAAAGCAGTGCTTATAAGGAACTGGAGAGCCTTGCGGCAAACGCTGGCTTTGAAATGAGCTACAGTGACGGAAATGTTACTTTTAAAAAGTATATTACAGATGATATTTTGGATTATATAAAAAACAAGGATCCCGAATATTTCAGTAAATGGGACGAAAACTGCGGACTTTATGAGGAGTTTGCTTCAGAGGCAAAAAGAAACTTAAATGAGAACAATATTAGTGATGTAAATGTAACCGTAGAGGCTGTGGGGGCTTCAGACAATCAGGTGTATTACAGAGGCGAAAACGGAGTAAGCGTATACAATGCTTATAATTGATTTATATGAAATAATACAGAATGATTATTTGACGTTATATGACAAAAAAATAAGCTATTATTGTAATTAATTAAACAAGGGCTGCCGCAAACAGATTTTGCGGCAGCCCTTGTTATGATTATATATAAAATAAATTATTATTTTTCAAGTGAATGCATACCCTTTAAAAGATCCTCAAGGCTATCTCTTTCTCTTATTAACTGAACGTCCCCATTTTCTCTTATTAAAACTTCTGCAGGGCGAAGTCTGTTGTTATAGTTTGATGCCATACAATAGCCGTATGCACCTGCGTCAAGAATACCTATTGTATCTCCAACGTGCATTTCGGGGCATATTCTGTGCTTAGCCATAATATCCCCTGATTCACAAATGTTACCTACAACGGTAATTTCCTCTGTTTTGTCACTGTCATTGTAAACTTCAATGTCGTGGTGTGAATCATACATAACAGGTCTTTGAAGAACGTTGAAACCAAGGTCTGTACCAGCGTATTTGTCTTCGTGATTGTATTTAATTGCGTGAACAGTGCCTAAAAGAACGGAACACTCTGCTGAAATATATCTTCCAGGCTCTACTTTAAATGTAATTTCTTTGCCGTATTCAGCAACAAATTCATTAAATACCTTATCAAGCTGTTTGCCTAAATCTTCAAGGTCAAGTCTTGGCTGGTCATTAAGTTTTTCATAAGGAATACCAAAACCGCCTCCTAAATCAACAAATTCAAGGTCGTCAAATTCCTTTGCTATGTGAAGAATTGCTTTTACACCTTCAACATATTTGTTTCCGTCCATAAAAAGTGAACCTATATGCTGATTGATACCTACAAGTTTAAGATTGTATTTCTTTAATATTTCCTTAAATTCGGGAATATTTTCGGGGTTGATCGCAAACTTTGTCTTTTTGCCTGCTGTAATGACCTTTTCGCTGTGACCTGCACCGATACCGCCGTTAAATCTTGCGGCAATTTTTCCGCCCGGATTAAGTTTGCCGTACTGCTCAAGCTGTGAAAGTGAGTCAACGCTCATAGTTATGTTATGGTCAATGGCAAACTGCATTTCTTCTTCTGAAACGTTGTTGCTGATATAGAAGATTTGTTCAGGCTTAAAGCCTGCCTTTAATTCAACAAAAATTTCTCCCGGACTCATTGCGTCTACATTTAAGCCTTCTTCTCTTACTATTTCAAGAAAAGCAAGGTTGCTGTTTGCTTTAGCTGAATAGTTAATGCTGAAGTGAGGATATTTTACAAGGTTTTTAATATCACGGCATCTTTCTCTTAAAATTTTTTCATTGTAAACATAGAGTGGACTGCCAAACTTTGCAGTAAGGTCTGAAGGCTTGTTGCCCATAAAGAAATTAAGAGAATCTGTTACTTTAGTGTTGATTTTTCCCATTGTGTTTATTTTCCTTTCGTTTTACTGTTGTATATAAAATTTTTTAATACCGTCAATTTTAGACGACATATTTATAAGTATTAAATCGGCAAGTGTAACAGCTGTCATAGCCTCTACAACAACAACTGCACGGGGGACAATGACAGGGTCATGTCTGCCTGTAATGGTGATTTCGGTGTCTTCACCGTAATTTGTAACGGTTTGTTGAGGCTGTGAAATTGAAGGAGTAGGCTTAAAAGCTGCTCTGAATACAATATCGCCGCCGTCTGAAAAGCCTCCCAAAATTCCGCCTGAATGGTTTGTGTGCTTTTTTATCTTTCCTTCAGACATATAAAAATTATCATTATTATATGAACCGCTACTTTGTGCGGCTTTAAATCCGTCGCCAAATTCAATGCCTTTTACGGCGCCTATGGACATAACGGCTTTTGCAAGAGATGAATCCAGCTTGTCAAATACGGGTTCGCCTATTCCCACGGGCATACCCGTAACTTTACATTCTATTATGCCGCCTGAAGAATCCTGATTTTTAATTGTTTCATCAAGAAGTTTTGCCGCTCTTTGAGCAGCATCGTTGTCAGGCATATACAAAGGATTTTCACTGCATTGTGAAAGGTCGTATTTTTCTGCCTTTACATTGCCTATTGATATGGTATAAGCTGTTATGCTTATTCCAAGCTCTGAAAGGAGCTTTTTGGCAACAGCACCTGCCGCAACCCTTGCCGCTGTTTCTCTTCCAGAAGAACGTCCGCCGCCTCTGTAATCTCTGAAACCGTATTTTGTTTCAAAGCCATAGTCTGCGTGACCGGGTCTGTAGACCTGAGATATGGAAGAGTAGTCCTTTGAACGCTGGTCATTATTGAAAATAACTAATGAAATGGGAGTGCCTGTTGTTTTTCCCTGAAATACACCTGACATAATTTGGACCTTATCGCCTTCCTGCCTTTTGGTCCCGTATTTGTTGGAGCCCGGCTTTCTTCTGTCCATATCAAGCTGTATGTCTTCCTCTGTAAGGGAAATTCCCGCAGGACAGCCGTCTATAACAGCTCCCAGTCCCTTGCCGTGGGATTCGCCCCAAGTAGTTATTTTGAAAATATTGCCGTAGGTTGAACCTGACATTGTTTTCACCTCTTAACTGAATTTAGCTTATACCAACTATAAATTAAAGCATAAATTTTGATTAATTTATTGACATTAAATATTTATAAAGGTATAATTAAGAAAATATCGATTAGCTTGTTTAAACCGTAAAGTTAATTATTTAATCAAATTTTCTTTGAGATTAATTGTAACACTTTTTTTTAAGATTTACAACAGTTTTTTGTATAATTAAGGAGAATTATGAATTGAGAGGAATTTTAAGTAAACTGAATGCGGCGCAGATAATAATATATGGTTTTCTTTTTGTTATATTTATAGGTACTTTGCTTCTTATGCTGCCTTTCTCTTCAGCAAAGGGAGAAGTGACAGGCTTTATTGACGCACTTTTTACGTCAACCTCCTGTGTATGCATAACAGGGCTTACTGTTGTGACAACAGCTGAGCACTGGTCTTTGTTCGGTCAATGGGTAATTCTGGGGCTTATACAAATAGGCGGTCTTGGATTTATGTGTATAGTGACAATGATTTTTATTGCAATAGGCCGAAAAATAACCATAAGAGAGAGAAATGTTATACAGGAAGCTCATAATCTTAATATTCAAAGCGGAGTTGTCAGTTTTGCAATGTATATATTTAAAGTCACTATGGCTGTGGAGCTTATAGGTTCCGCAATACTTGCTTTAAAATTTATTCCTGAGTTTGGTTTGCTTGGAGGAATATACAGAGGTATATTTCACGGAATATCGGCTTTTTGCAATGCAGGGTTTGATATAATAGGCAGTGAGAGCATATCCCAATATTCGGGGGATCTTATTATTAATGCTGTGATTATGGTGCTTATAGTAATAGGCGGTCTTGGTTTCCCTGTTGTTCAGGATATTATTGTAATGTTTAAAAATATAAAGAACAAAAAATTTTCACTTAAGTTTTCTTTGGGAAGACTTAAATTACAGTCTAAAATTGCCGTTACGGCTACAGCCGTACTTATAATAACGGGAGCATTGTTTGTGTTTTTATTTGAATTTAACAATACAAGGACAATGGCTCATATGGGGATCGGTGATAAAATTCTTGCTTCTTTTTTCCAGTCTGTTACTTGGAGAACAGCAGGTTATTTTACCATTGACCAGGGAGGTCTTGAATATTCGACAAAAATACTTGGTATAGTGCTTATGTTTATAGGCGGAAGTCCCGCAGGTACGGCGGGGGGAGCTAAAACCGTTACTATGTCCGTGCTTTTAATAGCAATATTTTCACTTGTGAGAGGAAAAAGCGAAGTAAATGCATTTAAAAGAACAATAGGTATGGAAATCATACAAAAATCTCTTTCTGTTGTTATGATGATGTTGTTTGTTACCATAAGCGCAGTAACCGTGCTTTCTTACACAGAGGCAGGGCTTTTAATGGGAAACGGAGGAGGATTTGAGCTTTTGGACATTGTTTATGAGGTGTCATCTGCCATAGGCACTGTTGGACTTACTACGGGAATTACACCTTTGCTTTCAGACGGAGGGAAATTGGTTATTTCTCTGTGTATGTATATAGGGAGAGTTGGTCCGATTTCTCTTGCAGTGGCTCTGTCCGCAAAGAAAAACGGCAGCGGTATCATACGTTATCCCGATGGTAATATAATTGTTGGATAGGAGAGTTAATAATGAATAAAAATAAACAATTTGCTGTAATAGGACTTGGAAGATTCGGAACGTCGGTAACAAAAACCCTTATTGAAAACGGTTTTGAGGTTATGTGCTGTGATAAAAATATGACCGTTGTAAAACAAATGGAGCCTTATGTAACTAAGGTGGTGCAGGCGGATATTATGCAGGACGGAGTAGCCGAATCCTTGGGGCTTAATAATTTTGACGTTGTGGTGGTGGCAATAGGCGACAGCCTTGAATCAAGCGTTATGGCAACAATGTATGCAAAAGAGGCGGGAGTGAAAACAGTAATTGTAAAGGCAAAGACCATTTCCGAAAAGAAAATTCTCGAAAAAATGGGAGCGGATAAGGTCATTATGCCCGAAGTGGATTCTGGAAAAAGACTTGCAATAAGTCTTACAACTACAAATGTGCTTGAATATATAAGTTTTTCGGAAAAGTTTGCAATGGCTGAAATTGCTCCATTAAAGGAATGGGAAAATAAAACTCTTATTGAGGCGGATATAAGAGCTAAGTACGGTTTTAACGTTGTGGCTATTAAAAACGGTGATGACTTTATGGTTTCGCCTTCACCTCAAACAATAATTAAGCCGGGACACATTCTTGTGATAATAGGAGAGAGCAAGCTGATACAGAAATATAATTAATATGTAAAACGACAGCTTAAGACAAATATGCTTTTATTGGGCTTTTTTAAACGGAGAATATATGTAATATGGAAATATATATAGATAGTTTGCAAAATAAAATCATTAAAGAGATCAACTCTCTTAAGAACAAAAAGGACAGAGATAAAAAAGGTCTGTTTGTTCTTGAAGGAGAAAGACTTATAGGTGAAATACCTAAGGAGTGTAATATAAAATATATTGCGGCAGCTGAAAGCTATAAATTAAAAGATGATATAAACATTTCGTACAGAATAAACGATAAACTTTTTTCAAGGATCTCGGACACGGTGAATCCACAGGGTATATTGGCTGTATGCGAAATTATGAAAAGGGATTGTGAAAATATAAATTATGAAAATGATCCGTTTTTTGTTTTATTGGAAAATGTAACTGACCCCGGAAATATGGGTACAATAATAAGGACTGCCGACGCAGCAGGTGCAGACGGTATTTTTGTAACAAAGGGCTGTGTGGATATTTATAATCCAAAGGTCATAAGAGCTACAATGGGTTCTGTTTTTCATTTGCCAATATACAGAAATGTAAACGGTTTAAATATTGTGGAAAAGCTTAATTACAATAATATTATAACAATAGGCGCTCATTTAAAGGGTAAGGACACACCCTATAATATAAATATGAAAAAGGGCTGTGCCGTAATAATAGGCAATGAAGCAAACGGATTAAGTGATGAAATAAGTATGAAGGCAAGTAATCTTGTTAAAATACCTATGCCGGGAAAGGCGGAAAGTATGAATGCGGGAGTTGCTGCGGGAATACTTATATATGAGGCAGTACGTCAAAGGTTAGGTGAATAATATGACAAGAATAAGCTGGGATGAATACTTTATGAGTATGGCAGAGCTGGCAAGCAAAAGGTCTACCTGCTTGAGAAGACAGGTGGGGGCAGTGATCGTAAAAGACAATCAGGTGCTCTCAACAGGATATAACGGTGCGCCTAAGGGGCTTCCAAACTGCTGTGACCTGAATGAATGTCTGAGAGAAAAATTGGGGATACCAAGCGGTGAAAGGCACGAGCTTTGCAGAGCTGTCCACGCTGAAAACAATGCTATAACTCAATGTGCCGTAAACGGTGTAAGCTGTAAGGGCGGAACTCTTTATGTTACTGCAAGTCCCTGCATAATGTGTACAAAACAGATAATAAATGCAGGTATTGTAAGAATTGTGGCAAAGGAAATGTACCCCGAACATATGGGAAAGGAAATGCTTGAAGAAAGCGGCATTGAGTTTGTGCTGTTTGACAAAAAATTAAATTTTTAAATGCTCCCGCCTTTTTAAGGCGGGGCAGACTGTCAAAAAATTAAACTTTTTAAGAAAAATTGAATTTCTTGCGACACCGTAATTCAAAAAGCGTCGCAGACTTTAATCCACAGGCGGAAATCGCATTTTCGCCGAGGCTGGTCGTATTGCTTTGCAATACTGCTC
>JAUNPM010000043.1:0-4255 GCA_030536675.1 Clostridia bacterium
AATATAAAGCTGAATTTCTTCTTATCCATATTAATTATGCACCTCCTTTAAAAAAGCTCTTTACTGAATGTAAAACAATCAATAAAGAGCTGAATTTTACAAAATTACATTATCTTACAATTTTTAACATTAGTCTGCTTTACCATTTCAGCACCTGACTTATTGTTTTTATTAATACAGTTAGTAAATACCATATCTTCACTGTTTTCAATCTCAAATGCAGGTCCGTCAACGCCTACAACTGTAACATTGTTAAACTTAATACCTCTTGTATTGCACATATAGAAGCCCTTTTCTTTAACTTCCTCAGCACCTACAAGCATTGCGGGAATACCGGGAACTGCATTCTCGGCAATTTCAATATATACATTTTCAAATGTACAGTCCTCAACATACATTTCAGCAAGTCCGTAGAAATATCCTGCTGCCGCATTTACTCTCTTGCAGGTCATATTTGCAAAATGAAGACGTCTGAAAGCAGGTGTATCCTTTGTAACAGGTGCAGGGTTCTTGTCGCAGGTTTCGGGATCCATACCCCTTGGTCCCCACATATAATAAAGGTTGGCAATAAAAGGACAAAGAACATTTTCCATTATTACATTGTCAACTCTTATATCTTCAATAACTCCGCCTCTGAATCTTCTTGACTTAAGTCTTATACCTCTGTCAGTATTTTCAAACACACAGTTTGATATAGTCACATTTACAATTCCGCCGCTCATTTCAGAGCCAAGCACAACACCGCCGTGACCGTGTACCATAGTACTGTTTTCAATTACTATATTCTTGCAGGGGATCCTCTCTTCCGTATCCTCCGTACCTGCCTTTATTGCAATACAATCATCACCTACATCAATGTGACAGTTGCTTATGTGAATATTTGTACAGGACTCGGGATCAATACCGTCTGTATTAGGTGAATCATAAGGATTATTAATAGTTACATTGTCAATTGTAATATTATCACAAAGAATAGTATTTATAGTCCAGCTGGGAGAATTTTTAAGTGTAACTCCCTGTATAAGCACATTTTTACATTCATAAGGAGCGATCATTTTAGGTCTTGGATATTTATTTTCCTTAGCTCTGAATATATCCCACCAGAAACGACCTTGACCGTCTAATGTACCTCTTCCCGTAATAGATATATTTTCCTCGTTATAGGCATTTATAAGAGAAGCATAACACTCTCTCTTAACACCCTCCCAACGGGAATTTACAACGGGATAATCCTCAATATCATTTGAAAAAAGAAGAGTTGCTCCCGCTTCAACATTAAGCTCAATGTTGCTCTTTAAAAAAATAGGACCTGTTAAATATGTACCTGCGGGAACATATACCACACCACCGCCGTTTTCAGAGCACTTTTCAACAGCTTGGGCAATGGCATTTGTGCACAATGTTTTTCCGTCGCCTACAGCGCCGCAGTCAAGTATATTGATAATTGCCATTTTATAAACCTCCAAATTATTATTTGTATCCATTTTAACATATAACCTGCGGAGTTTCAAGCAAATTTACTATTTACAGTCCAATTTTACAAAATTTCACAAATTTCATCAATTATGTATATTCCAATGTCAAGGCTTCCTATGCAATAATCAGTTAATTTTAATATTTCACCCTTAAGGGGTATCATATCGGGAACAGCCACAACTGTCATACCCGCATTTTTCCCTGCCCTTATTCCCGACGGACTGTCCTCAAAAACAAGACAGTTTTCGGGCTTTTCTTTCATCATTTCAGCAGCCCTTAAAAATATATCGGGCTCGGGCTTTCCTTTTGGAACACTGTCCCCGTATACAAAGGCTTCTATGTATTCTCTTATATTTGTTTTTTCAAAATATATTTCGGCAAGCTCCTTTGCCGTTGATGTTGCGACGGCACATTTTATGTTTTTACTTTTCAAATATTTTAAAAGCTCATAAAGTCCCTTTTTAACAGGCACTCCCTTTTCTTCTATGTATTTAAGAATATATTCGGTTCTTATTTTTCTTGCATTATTATAGTCAAAATCCTTTCCGAATTTTTCCTTAAATAATTTTTCACTGTTCATTCTTGACATTCCCTTAAAGCTGTTTGTAAAGCTCACATCTATATTAATTCCAAGCTCTTTACCACACTCTATCCAGCCCTTTGTTGACAGCCTTTCCGTATCAAACATTAATCCGTCCATATCAAAAATAACACTCTTTATCATATGAAACACCGCCCTTCATAAAATGCCAAACAGGCGCCTTTCTATAAAGCGCCTATTTGTTATATATTTATTATTTCTTTTCCGTCTTTTCCAAAGACTCCCAAATACCATTGCTTTTTCTCCCCATATCATTCTGCCGTGGTCTGGTCTTATTGAAATATTGGGGCAGGTCTCATATATAGCCTTCATTATTTCAAACATATCCAAGTCACCGTCTTTTGAAAGATGAGAAGCCTCTCTGAAGCATTTTTCTCCCAAATATTTTACATTTCTCACGTGAGCGCAAACAACTCTGTCCATATTTCCGAAATGTCTTATTATTTCGGGAATATTGTTATCAGGTGATGAGCCTAAGGAGCCTGTGCAAAGGCAAAGACCGTTTGCAGGCGAATCCACCATTTTCACTATTTTATCAAAATCCTCCTGTGAATGAGCAACTCTCGGCAAGCCGAACAAAGGCCACGCAGGGTCATCAGGGTGAACCGCCATTTTCACTCCCGTTTCTTCACATACGGGAATTATTTTTTCAAGGAAATATTTATAATTTTCTCTCAATTTATTTTCATCAATGTTTTTGTAAATTTCAAGTGTCTTTTCAAGCTCACCAAGTCTTTCAGCTTCCCAACCCGGCAGTGTAAAGCCGTTGCAATTATTAATAGTGTCCTCAACTATTTTTTTAGGCGTCATACCCTTTAATTCCTCATCATTGTAATAAAGAGCCGTTGAACCGTCCCCTATAGGGTGTGCCAGATCTGTTCTAAGCCAGTCAAACACAGGCATAAAATTATAAACAATTACCTTTATACCATACTTTGCCAAATTTCTTATAGTTGTAATATAATTTTCAATGTACTTGTCCCTTGTAGGCAGACCCATTTTAATGTCCTCGTGTACATTTACACTTTCAATTATTTCAACCTCAAGACCGTTTTCATTTACGTGCTTAACATATTCGGCAATTTCATCTTCTTCCCAAACCTCGCCTGCTGCCTTGTAATCCAAGACGCCCATTATTCCCGTACAGTTGGGTATCTGCCTTATTTGCTCCAATGTAACGCTGTCGTTGCCCTCACCGTACCATCTGAAAGTCATTTTCATAATAAATATCCTCCCGCATTTCTTAATTTAAAAAATCCTCTTAAATTATTATAACCTTATAATTTAACTTTTACCACTATTTTTCTTACATTACAGGTTTCTTTTTCAATACATCTGGGCTTGTGTGCGTATTCGGGAGGTGCAATGGCAAGATCTCCTTCATTTAAAAGAATACTTCCGCTGTTTTCGGGTTCTTTATAAAATACAAGATCATTTACCTCATCATAGGGTTCGTCAACCTCAAGCCCATCTCTTTTTACATATCCGAATTGTTCTCTTCCTTTAACCACATACTGAATGTCAAAATATTTATCGTGTGCCTCAAATTTACAGTCCTTTGGGCTCATTGTTTTATATTCCTGCACACTTGCAAATATGTTATCTCCGTCAATATCAGTTCTTCCCAAGGGAAGACTCTTAAGATCCGCTGTTCTTAAAAATTCAAAAGCCCTTTGAAATTTATCCTCCAAATAATTATATTTATCAGCCAGTTTCAATGATGTAGTAAGCATAAATATCCTCCTTAATATGACTGTATGCCTTAGGCACTGCAGCCCTCTGTAATTTCCTTATATTCCATTATTTCGTCATAAAGCATTGACGCCGCCTCTTCATTGTATAAATACATAAGTATTACATCAAACACATAGGGATTGTAATTTAAATTCAGAACTGTTTTAGCAAAACTCATTGCTGCAATTTCACTTAAACAGCCTATTTTCGATTTATTTGAAAAAGGTTTTCTCCAAAGCTGTATTTTTTCGTTTTGAGTGTATATGGTATCAGCTTTTCTTTGCTCTATTCCATGAAAAAGTTCGTGAAGAAGCAGCACGTCAAATATATCCCTATTTCCAAGTATATCCTTATTTTCTTTCATTAAAGGACGTGCCTTGTTTACAGTGTCCATAAACACGGTTATTTCACCGTTTTCTTCATATTGCGCAAATGTAACGTTGG
>JAUNPM010000043.1:4265-6168 GCA_030536675.1 Clostridia bacterium
TGGCATATAGGGTGTATTTATTTTAAAGCCCATTTCTTCAGCCGTTTTTGTTAAAGACATATTTTTGTTTTTAAAATTTCTGCCTTCCTCTTCACCACATTTTACGGCATTATAAGCAAGCTTCATTTTCTCTTCAAAAGAAAACTTTCCCTCTAAAGGCTCCCTTGAAAATCCATAGTATGCCCAAACATTTTCACTTAATTTAACAAGCTCATCAGCCATTTTTCTTAAAGAATAAGCCTTAACGTTTTTGATCGGGTTAATTTTATTTTCTTTTCCCAAAAAAGCATTCATAATATTTTTAAACTTGTTTTCCATAGCCTTCATCCTTTCTTTTTAAATACACCCGAATTTATGTTATATCTGATTTTTGGCTCCCACAACTATAATGTCTTCACTTCCGTCTATCATCTGCATTTCAACATCCATAAGCATTAATATTTGTTCAAGGTCAACAGAACCGTTAAAGTCCATAACTCTTGCACCCGCACAAATATAATAATCGGGTCTTAAAATAGAATCCGCCTTAAATATTGAAAGCTCTTCCCACATTGATGAAACAACGCTTCTGTATGATGTAGCCTTACACATAACGACCTTGCCGTCAGTCCTCTGAACCTTAATAAAGCCTTTTTTGTCAAGTATTCTCAAAGGTGCCTTTCCCTTGCTTTCAGTATTGTATACATAGAAATTCTTTGTCTGTCCAAGCAGATTCAAATTATCACCCTTGGTTCTCAAATCATCGGCAGCAAGCTTTCTTGCTTCCTCTTCCGTACATTCCTTAAGAAGATCCGTAGTCTTGACCTCCGTTGAGCCTGTAGCTATTGCAGTAAGCTTTGAGGTCTGTGGATCGATCTCAATATGTACCTCAACTGAATCGTGAGCTGCACCGCTTTCAACTGCCTTATTAATAGCCTCCATTTTAATGCTTCTTATGTCCTCGGGAGTAGGATTAGGCACAACTCTTTCAACAACATCTCTTACCATTGCAAGTGCAACACCTATTGAGGATATGACCTCCGCATTTTCGGGAACGCTGTATTTAATGTTCATTTTCTTTGCCACAAAGCCTATAAGAGATGTAGCTCCTCCGCCAACGCCTACAAGTGATATTTGGTCGTGCTCCAGCTTATATTTTTCAGCAAGCTCCATTATAATAGGAGATATTTTTTCATAAGCCCTTGTTAATATCTGCTCCGCAACTTGTTCAACCGTTATTCCCAAATAATCGGCAATAGGCTTCATAGCCTTTCTTGCTGAATTTACGTTGCCGTATGAAAAGTCTGTAGGCTTAACAAGTCCAAGTACATTTGCTGCACAGCTGTTTGTTATTGTAATTCTCTTGCCGCTTTTGAGCTTAATGGCAACATAATCGGCAGGATCTCCCTCCTTGGGAGAGAAAAACTCAAGCTCCGGCTCTACGATTTCGCTTTCATCTGTAAATACCGCATAGTCAAGACCGGCAATGTGAGCTGAACGGGGACCAACGTCGTGAACACCGTTTTTGTTCACTCTTATCATACTTCCTCCGGCAACACCCAGAACTCTTACATCAAGAGAGCTTATGTATGTTCTGTGACCGCCTACTATTGAATAGTCAATAGCGGGACGTCCGTTTTTAATAACACCTATATTTACCGTAGTTCCGCCAACCTCAAAGTATACTCCGTTGCTTGCTCTTAAATACATAAGAGAGCCCATAACGGAAGCGGCAGGACCTGAAAGCATTGTAAGCACAGGTCTTTTCTTCATTTCATTGATTTCCATAACGCCGCCGTCACCTCTCATTATCATAAGAGGAACATTTACACCTGCACTTCTTACACTTTCCTCCGTTGAATTTGCAGTGTTAAGCATTTTAGGCAAAATACTTGCATTTATTGCCGCAGTCCTTGGTCTCCGT
>JAUNPM010000043.1:6178-10335 GCA_030536675.1 Clostridia bacterium
AAGACCGTACAGCTTTGTAATGTCTGAAGCAACAGTTGTTTCAAGACCCATTTTATTATGAGCTATTTCATATACAAATTCTTCGCCTGCTATGTCGTCAACACCGAAAGCCTCTGAAGCAACAATAACATTTGCTCCTTCCCTTTGAAGCTCCTTTACTGCCCTTTCAACTGACATTTCATCTATATCTTCTGATTTTATGTATCTGTTTTTAATTTTAATTTTTCTTCCTGAGCCAAGGTCAATGTCCTTTAAACTTGTCTGACGCTTTGCCAGAAAGCTTTCAATGCCCTTCTGACCCATTCCTATAATTCCCACTGTAGCCACATCACCTTCAATAAGTGCGTTTGTTGCCTGTGTTGTTGAATGTGCAACAAATATTACATCTTCGGGCTTAATGTTGTTTTCCTTCATACAATTTACAAAAGCCTGCACAACACCTGCCGCAACTCCGTATTTATCATCGTGAGTAGTTTTTACGGAAGATTTTCCTATTATTTCGTGAGTAGCGTTGTCAATAGCAACGGCCTTTGTATGAGTGCCGCCTACATCTATTCCCATTCTGACTTTTCTGTCCATAAAACCATCCTCCTTAACCAAACATAAAGTATGTTATAGCCTGTAATATAATACATATGATCCAGCCTGAAACAACACTCATTTTCATAAAATCTCTTGTTGAGATCTTAGCATAGCTTATACCCCATACTATCCAGGACTGTGTTATACAGCAGGATACATTCATTACCGTAGTTGCCGCTATCATAAGAGGAGCAAGATACATAGTTGAAAAACCTATACCCTTTAATATTCCCAGTGTAGCAGCGCCGCAGCCGTATAATGTGAAAGGTCCTCTGAAAAGTCCCAAAGGAGCAAGCACCATAAACACTATTGAAATTATCAATGTATTGTTAGGTATAATACCGCTGAAAAGTACGTTAAAATATGGTATACAAAGCTCGGCTGCTTTGTTGAACATAGGCACCATTAAAAGGAAGCCTACAAGTGGCGCAGTGTCCACAACACCGTCAAAGAAATCCTTATTAAAGGTTCTGCAAGCAGTTCTGAAATCCTTTAATCTTCCGCACACAAGGAGTGCATAAAATCCGCCTATTAAAAAACCTAATATTATAGGTACTTTAAATACTATAAGTAAAAGAACAGGTATAAAAGGTGTAAGCAATGCAGCTCCGGGAGCTGTATCTCTTTTTGCCCTTACAGGTCTTTGAGCTGCCCAGGAATGAACAGTCTTTTTCTTTCTCATTGTAAAGAGCACAAGGAATATGGTAAATGCAAGCTGTACACAAAGAGCTATGCTGCCCCAATGTACATATGTTTCATAAGGATAGGTTGTTTTTCCCGCTTCATCAAGGAAGAAAGCAGTGTACTGTCCGAAAAGAACGGGATTTATAAACATACCTGCACCTATACTAAGCATAAAGGAACATACTGAAAGGACCTTTGGTATACCAAGTGACATAAATATAGGTAAAACGATTACACCGATAGCTACAACAGCACCTGCACCGAAAAGAGATGAGAATATTGCAGTTGTAACGGCACATAACAAAATACAGGTTATCTGTGGCTTGTCACCGCCAAGCTCTGTAGTCTTTCTTATTAAGGTTGATGCAATTCCCGTTGTCAAAAGAACTCTGCCAAACCAAGCACCAAACACAACGTTTACAAGAACAGTGCCCCAGCCCTCGGGACCTCCCTGGAACACCTTTGTAAAGGCTTCTATCCAAGTTAAATTTACAAGATCCTCATTTGCTGCTATAAACTCGGGATTTGTTACAAGCTTGAAGCCTATCATAGGAAGCACCGTCCATATTACAGCCATTATAAGCATACCCATCATAAGATTGCCGCCTCTTGCAGCATATACGGCAAGCCCCACAAAGGATATAAGAATTAAAATACCTATAATATATTCCATATATTTTTCACTCCTTCTTCTTATTTACATATACCTTTTATTTTTCAAGAGAATTTATTTTCTCCCACACTTCATCAATTACGGGAATACCGTTTTCTCTGTTGTCCTTACGTGTCCTAAGCTCTATCTCACCTGGATAAAATACCTCTCCCCCCTCTTTAACAGGTATTGAAGATTTAATATCCGCAATGATCTCATTTACTATTCTGTCAGTCACTTCACTTGTGTTTGCCTTTGAAGGATCAATAGCTATCATTATTTGAGTAAGTCCCACTTCATCACCGAAGGTACCTATTTTTGAAACTGAATTTGCATCGGTAAGTACCGTAGCCACTACATCAAGAAGAATTGAAAGACCGCTGCCCTTCCAATATCCCATAGGAAGAACTCTCCAGGTTTTCTCAATTTCCCCGGGGTCTGTTGTAATGTTTCCCTCCGTATCATATCCTCCGGGCACGGGAAGCTGCTGACCCTTAAGTCTTGCCTCTTCTATTTTTCCGTATGAAAACTGTGATACGGCACAGTCAACAACAACGTGCTCACCGTTGCTTCTCGGTACTGCAATTATAAAAGGATTGTTGCCTATTTTTCTGTCTTTTCCGCCCCAGGCAGGCATATTTGGCATTGTGTTTGACCAACAGATACCTATACAGCCGTTGTCGGCAGCCTGCCAGCCATAGCTTCCGCCTCTCATCCAGTGATTGTTGTTGCCCAGAGCCACAAGACCTATGCCGTATTCTTTTGCAAGCTCACAAGCTCTGTCCATTGCAAGTGTTGCATTTAAAGGACCAAAGCCTCTGTGACCGTTCCATCTTTCAAATGCACCCATTTTCAATTCTGTAGTTGCGATCTGTTCGGAATCTATCTCACCCTTGTCTATATAGCTTATAACCCTTGGGAATCTGTTTACACCGTGTGAATATATACCGTCAAGACTGTTTCTTGCAAATACTGACGCAGCCGCCTGTGCATTATCCTCTGAAAAGCCTCTGCTCTTTAAAATGTTCTTAAACTTATTTTCCAATTCCTCATATTTAATTCTCATAATTTTTTAATCTCCTTTTTTATTTATATCTTTATTTATTATGTTACTTCTGTTCTTTGTGAAAGCGCTTTCTTATAATCTGATTATAGCAATCTTATGCAAAAAAGTCAACATATTACACGTAAATAGTTGATTTTTATTAATTTTCAACAAAAAATCCATTAAAAATATTTTTACATAAATTTACAAAGCTTTAAATAAAGCCTTTTATTATGAGGAATTTTTAAGAAAGCGCTTTCAAAACTTTTCAAACGTATTTTGTGCATTTTATACAAAACTTATATTTAAATTTATATTATATAAATTTCTTTGAACAAAAAAGAGCAGCACTTTCGGCTGCTCCACTCATAGTTAAGATAACTTTTCCTGTAAGGCTTCCTGTAATACTGCTGAAAAATTTATATGCTGTCTTTCAGCTTCCATATTCAGCCAGTTTGGAATTGTACAATTTTTACGCACTGATTTATTATCATATTTTTTGCGATATGCAATTAGATCCACATCAATTAAAGTAACAAGTTCACCTTCTCTCACTTTAATATCAAAGTCTGCCTTGGGAAGCTCTTTCCCGTCATCTTCGTAATCCATCGCCATAAGAGAGATAACATCTCTTGCCATATCAATAGCCTCTGCATAATCCTTACCCTCTGTATTGCAATCAAAGGCAGGAACATACACCAATATGCCGTCAGAAACCTTTTTCATAACAACAGGATATACTAATTTCATTTTACAACCTCCTCACATAATACTATTATAATTATTATCTTAATTAATATTAACAAAATATCGGGATCTTAAATTTTATTGAAGCCCTCTCCTCTTTATTATTGCCTTGGCAAGATCTTCTTTTATCTCCCTGTGTCTTGGCACAGGTTCGGTATCTCTGCCGTTTGTATAAATATCGTGGTTAGCACCACTTCTTTTAAGCCACCAACCGTTTGTTTCAAATTTTTTAATTAAATCCTTGCGTTTCAAATTTTTCACCCCGACAATATTAATTCTTTAATTATATTATACGCATTTTATACGCATATGTCAATATTTTTATTTATTTTCATTTAGGTAAACCTGTTCAAAAAGTATACTCTCATATAGCAAATTACGTTTACTTACAGAAATAAATAAAATTTAATTTGCGTCATATGTGTGTCATACAAATAAACATTTTAT
>JAUNPM010000044.1 GCA_030536675.1 Clostridia bacterium
TTCTTTCCTTAAAGGCTTCATCGACAGCCTCCATTGCACTTAAAGCCTTTGTATAACCACAGTATGGCGCTGCCTGATATACAGCTTCCTTAATTTCCTCCGGAGTTACCTTTAAATCAAGGGCAGTCAGTGTTTGTTCCTTGATCTGTGAATACGCCTGCAAAGAAGTCATTGTTGCTAATATAATAAGCTGCTGTTTTTTAGTATCCAGCTGCTCATTAATAAAATCACTGCCATAATGCTCCATCATTTCCTCAAGCTCAACTCCGTTTTTAGACTCTGCACCATAAGCACTTGCCGCAGGCATAATAC
The DNA here is from genome assembly GCA_030536675.1 of Clostridia bacterium. Taxonomy (GTDB): domain Bacteria; phylum Bacillota; class Clostridia; order Lachnospirales; family CAG-274; genus Gallispira. The sequence goes on from JAUNPM010000044.1 coordinate 313, forward strand.
CCATTGTCATAGCTGCCGTTAATACTGCAATTTTTTTAATAACTGTTCTTTTCATTTTTTGTCCTCCTTAAGTAATTGATTTTACATTGAAATTTACGCAATAATTTTGCACTGTAATGAACAATAAAAATACAAAGTCCCATTATTGCCAAGAAATCTATGTAAAACAAAATTTTAGATTCATCATAATTTAAAAATACAAATTCACTTCTTAAAAATAAATAAGTAAAAAACTCTCTTTTCACAAAGGCAAATGCACCATATACAGCAATGCTTATTCCTATTACAGTAGGAACAACGTGACAAATTTTCAATTTCTGTTTTTTTTGAAACCCTTTCCGCAGCATACCAATAATCATATTCCAATGCAGACCTAAGTGCATACTCATAAGGATGAACCCCCAATATGCACCAAGAATATGAAGCCTTCGTGCAGCCGACATACCACCCCTTATGGGTAAAAAATCAAACACATATCGTGATATAACAATACCGCTGTACATTTGAACAAGCATTACAATTAACACAAGAATATCAACACAAAGTGTTGCACTGCGCATTGCTGTATACTTACCTTTAAAAATATTTTTATGCCAGTTCAAATTAAGAATGTGATGAGCTATAAAAAGAAAAAACATTCCTGCACCAATCCATTCGTGCGCTGCTTCTCCCCAAAACTGATAGCCCATTAAAGCTAACAATAAAGCTGTCATTACCACATCAATCACCAATTTTATAATCGCTTTTAGTTTCATTTTTCCACCTTTTTGATAATGCAACAGACATTTAAACCTCCGAAAACTACGTGAATTGCTGTAATATCAATACAGAGCATAAAGCCAACTTCTAAATAACACTGAATTGCTTCCACTTGCCTCCTTTATATCTAAACCAAAATATAACACCACGAATTAACCAATCAAGACACATTGCATATGCGATCCCCATTACGCCTAAATCCAGTGTAATGCCAAACAACACCGAAAGCACCAATCGAACACCAATTGTCGTAAAAAGGGATACAGCCGTTGTAAAATTTACATCACCTGTTGCCCTAAGCCCCTTTCCGAGAGGATCAGCAAAAGGAAAAGCTAATGCGTTGAAAATGTTATGAACAAGCACCAGCATTATCACCAACTTTTTTGTTTCAACGGCAAGCGTATAAAAATTCATTAAAATGGGAGTTACAGCAAATATCAGCCCATTCCAAACAAGAGCAAACACGACGGTGATTTTCATCAGTTTTTTAAAATAATATTCCGCTTTTGAAATTTCACCTGCTCCCATACATTGTCCTATTACGGTAATGAATACAGGTCCCATTGTCATACACACCAAAGAAGCCATACTCCAAATACTTTGTGCCACTCCATTTGCGGCAATTTGATAAGTTCCAAACAAGGCAGCAACACTGCTAAGCGCCACCTTAACAAGCTGAAAAACACCGCTTTCTACACCGTTTGGAACAGCAATTTTCAGCATACGACTCTGCAATTCACCGTTCCACTTGAAAATACATTTCTTTTTGTAAGAAATCGGATTAGCCCTTGAAAAACATAAAGCTGTAATAGCCACAGCAGAAAACACTCTGGCTGTCAATGAAGGATAGGCAACGCCCGCAACACCCGCTTTCAGTATAAATACACCTATACCGTTGCCAACTACATTAATGATATTGGAAACAACAGAGATATACATTGTTGTGCTTGTTTTTCCAAAGCTTCTGTACATTGCCGCTCCGGCGTTATAAACAGCGATAGCAGGATAAGATAAGGCAGAGATTTTCAAATATATAACACAGGCATCCATAACCTCATCTTCCACACTTCCAAACATTAGCCTCATTAAATTATTTTTTTCCAAGAATACAACTGCCGATATAAATATTGAAAACAAGACAGAAACCATAAGAAGCTGACTTGCCGCTTCTCCTCCTTTGTAATTTTCTTTTCTGCCAATATATTGACTGATCACCACTGCACCCCCGGAAGTAAGAGCCGTAAACAAGTATATAAAAACAGTATTAAATGAATTTACAAGTGATACCCCGGACAGTGCAGCTTCTCCCACAAAGCCCACAACGAAAACATCCACAATTCCGACTAATGCAGCAAGAAGCTGCTCTAAAAAAAGCGGAACGATCATTTTTTTCATATCAAATATCCCTCCAATTTGTCCAATATTATTACCGATCGATCCAAACTCATATACAAAAACTATGGACTTTCCCTGTAACTTGACTATAGTATTTACAAGCCAAGCTCTGCAAGCCAGTTACTTACGGCATTGTCAGGACTTGATGCTGAAGAGCTGCCGATATGCAGTCCGTCCGTTACAGTTGCATTTGGCTCAAGCTCTTTTATTTCATTTACCGTATTTGATAATCCGCTGCCTCCGCTGGTGCAAAACGGTGCAATTGTCTTTCCTGATAAATCATAGTTTTCAAAGAATGTATAAAGGATCATTGGCATATCACCCCACCAATTCGGATACCCTACATATATAACATTATAATCGTCTATATTTTCAATACTGTCTGCAATTGCAGGGCGTGCATTTTCTCTTTGCTCCTCCTGTGCAAAATCAACAACTGTGTTGTAATCATCACTGTATGGAACTTCCGGAACTATTTCAAAAATATCTGAATTTGTCTGTGTCTGAATTGCCTGGGCAACATTTTTCGTATTACCTGACCAAGAAAAATACACTACCAATGATTTTAAATCTGTTTCCGAAGGCTCTGTATTTTGCGTGACAATTTCAGAAGAATCATTTTCATTGGTTGTTTCTTCGGTTGTATAAAAACTCTGTTCGCCGCTTTGCTGTGCAGATGTGGAAGCTTCATCATTATTCGTGCTGTTACTGCAAGCTGCAAAAGAAAGCAGCAATGCAAAAATCATAATTATTGATGTTAATTTTTTCATTGTCATTAATCTCCTTTTTTATATTTTATTTTTAATTTTATAAATAATAAAATCAAGGTTATCCAAATTTTTTTGCATATTATGTATCTTATTAAGCAAATCACTCCTGTACACATTTAAAAATTTTAGTTTTTCTCTGTTTTCTTCCTCACAATTAAATTGCATAAATTGTTTAACAGTATCCGTATCCATTCCGCAGTCATATAATGTACATACATCACTCAACCTTTTCATATCCTTGTCACTAAAATCATTTGTTATTTTTATTAGGTCATTTTTTTCAAAAAATTTCAGTTTTTTAATATCTATATTTCATCATTATCCATACATAAATTGCATTGAATGTGATTTATAAACTTTGTCACAGTCTGGCTGAAAGGCTGATGTTTTTTCCACGCAAGCACACAGGTCGTCTTTCTTTGAGGATATAAGGATCTGTATGTAACCTTTAAATGATCGAGAAAGGGAAGAGAACCCTTAATAATAAGGGCATATCCTAAACCCTGCTCAACAAGAACAGCGGCATTTGTGGAAAGATTGCTGTATGCAGCAATCTTTGGTTTTTGCGCACTGTTTCTGAACCAACTTTCAATTTCGTTCCTTGTACTTTGCCTTTTAGGAAAAATCAACGGATATTTGCTTAAATCATCTATAGTTATATATTCCTTTTCCGCAAGGGGAGAATCACAGCGCATTAACACCACCCACTCTTCAGCCACATTAAGTCTTATAAAATCATACTTTTCTATTTCAACCGGTTCAATTAAAATACCCAAATCAACCAAACCGTTGTCAATACACCTTTTTATATGATCGGCATTTCCCGTGTAAATATCCAAATACACATTAGGGTATTTTTCTTTAAATGAGGCAAACAATTTAAGCATTTCGCCTACAGCCTCACACTCTCCCGTACCTACGGAAATTTCACCGTTTACAAGCTGTTCATTTTCAGTAAGCTCTTTTTCAGCCTTATCCGCAAGCTCCACGATCTCACTTGCCCTTCTCCTGAAAAGCACGCCTTCATCTGTAAGTGATATTCCCTTTTTACCTCTTATAAAAAGCTGTACTCCAAGGTCCTCTTCAAGCTTTGCCAGCTGTCTGCTCAGAGTAGGCTGTGTTATATGCAAAATTTCAGAAGCCTTTGTTATATTTTCTTCTCTTACAACAGTTAAAAAATATTTCAAAACCCGTATGTCCACCGCTATACCTCCCAATTGTTTCATCACTCATCAATACAATTTCTGCTTTCTTAATTATACAATAATTTTATATTTAATTCAATTAAACTATAGCTATACGAATATACACCTGCAAATATTTTACTTTCCACAATTTTTATTCCCCTAAACATTTGAAACAACAAAAGAATTGTGATACAATACTTCTTACATACAAAACACAATTACACAACAGGAGGAAACATATGGCGACGGGAATAATTGCTGAATACAATCCTTTCCACAAAGGTCACAAATACCATATTGAAAAAACAGCAGAAAAAACAAATGAAGATATTGTAGCCTTAATAAGCGGCAATTTTGTTCAAAGAGGCGAGCCTGCAATGCTTGAAAAACACATAAGGACAAAAATGGCACTTTTAAACGGCGTATCAATGGTTCTTGAACTTCCTGTTGAATATGCTACGGGAGCCGCAGATGTCTTTGCTATGGGAGCCGCTTATATACTGGAAAAAAGCGGAATTATAAACTTTCTTTCTTTCGGCAGTGAAGCTGGTACGACCTCCGCCCTTGAAGAAACAGCAATTATACTGAACAATGAACCGCCTAAATTTAAAACGCTGATGAAGGACAGCCTTGATAAAGGGTATTCATATCCTCTTGCAAGGAATAAGGCACTTGAAGCATATTTAAACAAAAAAATTGATTTTTTAAATAAACCAAATAACATTTTGGGACTTGAATATATAAGGGCTTTAAAAAATTTAAACAGCAAAATTAAGCCTGTTACAATTGAAAGAATTATATCAGATTACAACAGCAGCCGTTTGAGCGGAGAAATTTCATCAGCCTCCGCCATAAGAACCGCTATTTTAAATAAAGATTACAGTGCACTTTCATCCATCCCCCAAAACATAACGGACTTAATAAATTGCGATGATTTGCCCACACTTAATGATTTTACACAAATACTTATGTATATTTTAAGAACACAATCTTCCCAAACCATATCCCAATATGCAGACGTTACGGAAGGACTTGAAAACAGAATTACAAACACTGACTTTACAAGTATAAATGAGCTTATTGACAAAATAAAAACAAAACGCTACACTTATTCAAAGCTGCGCAAAGCTATACTTCATATTATACTGGGTGTCACAAAAGAAATGCAGTCAAGCCCTCCCCGATATATAAGAGTTTTAGGCATAAGATCGGATAAGGAATATTTGTTAAAATCACTTTTTAAAAAATCCCAATTGCCCGTTATTGTTAATGTGAAAGCAAATGAAAATTTGCTTTCAACGGAAATAAGGACCACTGATATATATAATATACCCTTAAATAAAAAATCAGGCTTAGAATATACCACCCCTCTTGTCATAGTATAATTTTGATCAGAGAAAAAGGAGTATCCCTGTTACTTTATAAACACAAAAGAGGAAAAGCCCATACCATTTATATGTATTGGGCTGAATGTAGAAAATACAAGTTAAAATATTCATATAGTAAGCTGATTATTTCAAATGGAGGTAAAAAATGTTTCGACCAATGAGAAGATTTAAGCAACAAGTATCTGATGAAGAATGTAAGCGTATCCTAAAAGAAGAAAAACGAGCTGCGTTTTCTGTTATCGGAGATGAGGGATATCCTTATACTGTGCCTGTTAATTTCTATTATGATGAAGATGACAACTGCATATATTTACACGGTGCTAAAAACGGACATAAAATTGATGCAATAAAAAATTGTGATAAGGTTTGTTTTACAGTATGGAACCGGGGATTTAAAACAGAGGGAAACTGGGAATGGAATTCAACAAGTATTATTATATTTGGTAAAGCGAAATTCGTTGACAACAAAGAAATTATTAAAGATCGTCTGTTCAAAATGACATTAAAATATTATCCAACAAGAGAAGCTGCTGAAACAGAAATGAAAACGCCTGCAATCAATGCAGTTCAAATGATTGTAATTAAAATTGAACATATGACAGGAAAACTGGTGAATGAAAAATAGTGTATACTTCTTCTTTGGCTCAAAAATCACTAAATATAGGTGTTATTGTAAAAGTTAGGACTATATTATTAACTGAATTTAATCACTAAATTCCTATTTTCAGAATTGAACAAATCGTAAGTTATAAATGTAGTTAATAAAAAACAAATAAGTACAAAAATTAGGATTCAACTAATATAATTCTTTGTGAATACAAAAAGGATAGCTGTTTACTTTTTATGATTAACAGCTGTCTTTTCCCCTTCTGTAACTAAATGACATTGTGTCACTGCCCTAGCATTTTGCATTAAAATTGTACCTAAAGATTTATCAGTCATACCCAAATTACTAATGCAAGCATTTCTTGCAATACTGTCCATAGCAGCAAAAAAGTGCCATTAAAGGCACTTTTTCTCATAAATAAAAAAGGAGGAATCTATCTAAACATCCGTATTATATTTTCGGATAGGAGCTTTCTATGCTATCCCCTCACTGAAATAGTCAAGTATACCCATATACACAGCCCACGCAAGCTTTTCCTGATATTCTTCACTCATCAGCTTATCGTGTTCAGTGCTGTTGCTTAAAAATCCACACTCAACAATTACAGCAGGTATCTCAATTTGTTTTAATACATAATAACTTTCATTTGCCTTGGCCACTCTTTCATTGTCAATATCCACAACTTCCTTAAGTCTTGACTGTATAAAAGATGCAAGCCTTTTGCCTTCTTCGGAACCTTTGTAATAGAATACCTGGGCGCCTTTGACACTCCCTTTCGGAAATGAGTTTTGATGTATGCTGACAAACAGATCGGCTTTACTTGTGTTTGCTATTTCCGCCCTGCTTTTTAAGTCGCCTCTCTTATTTTCCGAAAGAGATGTGTCATCAGCTCTTGTAGTCCTTATAACGGCTCCGCCCTGTTCCAGAAAGCCGCATAGCTTACCGGCTATTGCCAGATTAATTGTTTTCTCGGTAACACCGTCTGAGGCGACCTTTCCCGGGTCAAATCCTCCGTGTCCCGCATCTATCACGATACACTTTTTATCAACAGGCATTACAGCTACCGCAATATTTTCATCATAATAAGTTTTAGCCACACCTGCAAATATTACACATATGTACAATGCAGTAAGAACCTTGTTTCTTGTAATTTTCATACAAACACTCCAAAAGCTGTTACTACATTATATTTGACAAAATAATAAATATTCTCTTTATTTCCCGAATATCCTTAAGCTATAATTCAAAATACATTTGTTTCTTTCACAGGCTTCCCAACAGCAGATTAGCCTGACTTATAACTCCGCAAAGCATTTCCATAACCCTTACCTGCAATTTATTTATTTCCTCAAACACTCTGTGCAAAACGGAATAATCACTGTCAACACTGTGAAGCTCAAGTGTCATCTGATGTAGATATCCGTTGTTTTCAATTTTCTCACTGTATTCTTTTAACGTGTTTTCTATATTATTTTTATAATTTACATATGACCTGTACATTTCTATTTGATCGTCACCTAAATTCTTTTTTACCTTAGCATAGTCTGACAATCTTTCACTTATTTCTTTATCATTGCTTTTTGTGTACACAAGCATATTGTTTATAATTTCGGTATTTGACTTCACCGATTTCACCATAGCTTCCACATTACTGCATGAATAATTACTAATATCATTTCCCATATAACATCTCTCCATTCTCCATAAAAAATTTTTATATTTATTCTTCTCTTATCTCTTGTTTTCTTTTACAATATTTATATTACCACATATTTCAAAAGAAAAAATTAAGGCGAAATTATAATATTATTAAAAATGCCTCCGAATAATTTTACTAATAAAGCTAATGCTAAAACTGAGGTGAAAACATTGAAAAAGATATTATTGATTTTATTTATAATGCTTTTAACAGGCTGCAGCAAAACAAAGGCAAAGGACATTCCTCTAAAGGACGTTATGGAGGAAATAAAAGTCGTATCCGAATTTACCGGCGGTCAAACCATAGATCTAACAAATCAGAAATCAGCCGCACAATATGGTATAGATTCAACTTCAATTTCCGAAGGATATGTATACTACTCAACAGATGCCGAAAAGGCAGACGAAATAATTATAGTAAGAGCTGCAGATAAAAAACAGCTTGAAAATGTTGAAAAAGCACTCAGCACGGAGCTTGCGTCAAAAACCGCTGCTTGGAAAAACAACGAGAAGGAATCAGAAAAAATTAAAAACCATATTATGCGCACAATAGGAGATTGTGTTTTACTGGCAATAGGTGATAAAGCAAGTGAAATTGATATGGTGTTCAATCAATTAAAAGAAGAATAACTCCGAACTGCGGAAATATATTTTCCGCAAATATTACATATAATAATTTTGATTCTATTATTCCGTTCAAACATTTCACATTATATTTTCCCTTTTATTCAAACTGACTTTTTCTATTGACAAAACAACTTATAAATATTACAATATAAGTAATATAGAGCCATATTACGACTATGGCGGCAGGAGGATTTTTATGTTTAAGTTTAACAAATTCATAGCTGTTTCCATTGCAGCTATTTCAATTATATTTACAGCGTGTTCAAAAACCGACACTCAAACTCAGCAAAGTACTGAAAGCACTACAGGCGGTTCAGGCAATGTTGTTATAAATAACCCTATTCTTCCCGATGTCAACGACGATATGGCTCCTACGGAAGATGAAAAAATAACAATTAATGTAGGTCTTGTTAAAAATTCAGCCGCAGCTATAGGTGCGGTGCATCTTTTCACTAATACTGAAAATAACTCTGCTTACGAAAAATATACTCCCGTTGTATTTAACACGGCAGATGAACTGCTTGAGGCATTTAAATCAGGTGAAGTCAGCGTTGCCTCAATGCCTGTTGACAAGGCAGCCCTGTGCTATGATGAAACAGCCTGCTCCGTTGCGGCAATTACAACAGGCTGTAACTATTATATTGCGGAAAACGGCAAAACAGTAAGGAGCTTTACGGATCTTAACGGAAAAACCGTTGCAGTAAGCGCCGAGGATACCTTAGCTCAAACAATATTGGATATTATAGCAAAATACAATAATATTGAGTTAAGCTATACTGTCATCGATACAACAGCCAACCTTATAAACGGATTAAAAGACGGCACTATTACTCTTGCGCTTACTCAAGAGCCATATTTAAGTCAGGTAACCGGAGATACCGTAAGAAGCGCCTTAGATCTGTATGATTTTTGGAATGAAGCTGTAGATACAGAGCTTGTTACCTCCTGCCTTGTTGTAAATAAAAACTTCATATCAGAAAATCCTGTTGCTTTCCAATTCTTTTTAAAGGATTATTCCGCCTCCTCTCCAATGGCAAAGAGAAACACGGAAGAAACCGCCGAAAGCGCAGGCAAATTTGCACTTGTTGACGATGTAACCTCCAGCAAATCCGCTATACCGGGCTGTGGAATTACATTTAAAACAGGCTCCGATATGAAATCAATGCTTACGTCTTTTTATAATGTTATTTCGGAAAATGCGGGAAGCATAAGCGGTGTAAAGGCTCCCGATGACGATTTTTATTTTGTACAGCAAACAGAGCAATAAATTTTTATAACATTTCAAACAAAGAGGCTGTCATTTGCGACAGCCTCAGCCTATCAATAAACCTATTTTTATAAAAAAATTTGAATAATTGTAACATACAACTTGCAATTAGCGTCGCAGACTTTAATCCGCAGGTTTGCAATCCCGAAGTATACGGGACTTGCTTTGCGTAGCAAAGTTGCTAGTTGAAATCGCATTTTCGCCGAAGCTGGTCGTATTGTTTTGCAATACTGCTCGCTTATGCAACCAAAGGAACAGGAACTTTTCTGTGAACAAGCTGTTTTAACAGCTTGTTTGCGGAAAACTTGG
>JAUNPM010000045.1:0-2014 GCA_030536675.1 Clostridia bacterium
GAATTGTCTGACCTTATCCAAAAGACCAAGTTCTTCGGCTACCTCATATTTAAGCATATCTTCGGGAGCTAAAAATTTTTTATCAGACATTTGATCACCTCGTATACACTTATAATAGCCTTAAAACTAAAAATTATGCAAAGTTTAATGTATGTGTTGACAAGTTGACTGAATAGTGATATATTTAAATTAGCAAGAAGATAGAGGACGCATTTGACATTAGTAAATATTTTGATGTTGCAGTGACATATGATAAATATTGAAAGGGGATAATGCCGAAGAAGGTTTTTTTACTGCAAAAAGATTTTCTGGTTGCTTTTGTGAATAACAAAGTGACTGTCATTGGCAATTCCGATGGAGAACTAATGGAGAGCTATCTGTGTGTGATTACGGATATAACACAGGTTGGCTTTTTAGTCAGTCTGTTTTTTTATGCTTGACCTGAAGGTTTTGGGGAATGGCTGTATGTTTTAAAGGAAAGTATTCTTTAAAATGTAAGATTTTCTTTTTTTGACTTTTAAATAAACGGAGGTATAAAATGAAAAGTTTTAACGTAGGTATTATAGGTGCAACGGGTATGGTAGGTCAGAGGTTTGCTTTGCTTCTTGACAAGCACCCTTGGTTTAATGTGGTTGCAGTGGCGGCAAGTCCCCGTTCCGCAGGTAAAAAATTGAAGGACGCAATTGGCTCAAAATGGGCAATGCAGGAGCCTATTCCCGAAAAAATCGGCGAGCTTGTTGTTATGGACGCAGGAGCTGATGTTGAAAAAATAGCTTCAATGGTGGATTTTGTGTTTTGTGCCGTAGATATGAAAAAGGATGAAATAAAGGCTCTTGAAGAAAGATATGCAAAGGCTGAGTGTCCTGTTGTAAGCAATAATTCAGCACACAGAGGAACTCCGGATGTACCTATGGTGGTGCCTGAAATAAATCCCGAGCACATTGAGATAATTAATGCCCAGAAAAAGAGATTGGGCACAAAGAGAGGCTTTATTGCAGTTAAATCAAACTGTTCATTACAGAGCTATGTTCCTGCACTTCACCCTCTCAGAAAATACGGCTTGAAAAATGTTCTTGCCTGTACATATCAGGCAATTTCAGGTGCGGGAAAAACTTTTGAAACGTGGCCTGAAATGGTAGATAACGTTATACCTTACATTGGCGGTGAGGAAGAAAAGTCTGAGCTTGAACCAATGAAAATTTGGGGTAAGATAAACGGAGATATTATTGAAAATGCAACAACACCAAATATTACTACACAGTGCTTAAGAGTTGCAGTATCCGACGGACACACTGCCGCTGTGTTTGTAAGTTTTGAAAATAAGCCATCAAAAGAGGAAATACTTAAGGCTTGGAAGGATTTCAGCGGAGTTCCTCAGGAGCTTGAGCTTCCGTCTGCTCCAAAGCAATTTTTAAATTATTTTGAAGAGGATAACAGACCACAGGCTAAATTGGACAGAATGATCGAAAACGGTATGGGTGTGTCAATAGGCAGACTTAGAGAGGACAGTCAATATGACTATAAATTTGTGTGCTTATCACATAATACTTTAAGAGGAGCAGCGGGAGGAGCTGTTTTAATGGCTGAGCTTCTTGCTGCAAAGGGATATTTTGACAGATAATCCGGGAGGTATTTAATTATGAGTAAAACATTGTTTACAGGAGCAGGCGTTGCAATAGTTACACCTTTTGCAGAGGACGGAAGTGTAAATTTTGACGCTCTCGGCAATATGATAGAGTATCAGATCGAAAATGATACAGACGCAATTATTATCTGCGGAACTACAGGGGAAGCATCTACACTTACAGATGATGAACAGATCGAAGTAATAAGATATACGGTTGATAAGGTGAATAAAAGAATACCTGTTGTTGCAGGTGCGGGAAGCAACGATACAAGACACGGTATTGAGCTTTGCAAGAGATGTGAACAGGTAGGTGCAGACGGTCTTTTGATCGTAACGCCTTATTACAACAAAACCACACAAAAGGGTCGTATAAAATATTACAGAGAT
>JAUNPM010000045.1:2024-2582 GCA_030536675.1 Clostridia bacterium
ATATGGCGGGAGCAACAGACCTGCCCGTAATTATGTATTCCGTAGCAGGAAGAACGGGACTTAATATTGCGCCTTCAACTGTTGAAACTCTTGCTTCAATTGACAATATTGTGGCTATAAAAGAGGCAAGCGGCAATATTTCACAGGTGGCTGAAATTGCTCACAGAACACAGGGAGATATTGATATATACAGCGGTAATGACGATCAGATAGTTCCTTTGCTTTCATTAGGCGGTAAGGGTGTAATATCAGTGCTTTCAAATGTTGCGCCTAAATATACTCACGATATGGTAATGAGCTATATTGAGGGAAATACTGTTAAGGCTACCGAAATGCAGCTTAATTGCCTTGGACTTGTAAAAGCGCTGTTTACAGAGGTAAATCCTATACCTGTAAAGGCTGCCCTTAATATGATGGGTATGAATGCAGGCGGCTACAGAGCTCCCCTTGTTGAAATGGAGGAGGAAAACAGAGCACACCTTGAAAAGGCTATGAAGGAATTTGGATTGATATAAAAATTAAAAATAACATTATAAGGCGGATCTTCCGCCTTTTTTG
>JAUNPM010000045.1:2615-10016 GCA_030536675.1 Clostridia bacterium
ATAAAAATAATTATGCACGGCTGTAACGGTAAAATGGGAAAAGTTATATGTGAGCTTGTTAAAAATGACAATGAGGCTGAAATTGTGGCAGGTGTGGATATGACTGCAAGCAATACGGATTTTCCCGTTTACACAAATATTAATGACTGCGGTATTGAAGCTGACGTTATTATTGACTTTTCAACTGCCTCCGCTGTGCCGGGAGTAATTGAATATGCTGAGAGGGCAGGTATACCTGCTGTAATATGTACAACGGGATTAAGCCAAGAAACGGAAAATATGATAAACAAAGCCGCTGAAAAGGTGGCAATGTTTAAAAGTGCAAATATGAGCCTTGGAATTAATCTTATAGCTGCAATACTTAAAAAGTACAGTGAGGTTTTGTATGATGCGGGATTTGATGTTGAAATCGTTGAAAGACATCATAATCAGAAAATTGACGCTCCAAGCGGCACGGCAATTTTACTTGGTGACGCAGTAAATGAAGGTGTAGGCGGTCAGCTTGAATATGTTTATGACAGAAGCAAGGTGAGAGAAAAGAGAGAAAGACGTGAGCTTGGATTTTCAGCTGTAAGAGGCGGAACAATTGTAGGGGATCACGAGGTCATATTTGCGGGAAAGGATGAGGTAATTGAATTTACTCATTCCGCACACAGTAAAGAAGTATTTGCCGTGGGCGCTGTGAAGGCTGCAAAATTTATAAAAGGCAAAAAGCCCGGAAGATATGATATGCAGGACGTTATGAAGGAAATTTAAAGTGCTTGTGGAGCCTATTAATGTGATATTAAATAAAATTACGGCTTCGGCGGCACAGATATTTTCAGCTTTGTAAAGAAATATACTTCGGGAGGAATAGGTATGAGTATTTATACAATAATTGCAGGTGTAAACGGCACAGGCAAATCCAGCTTAAGAGGTGTATTGGAAGGACAGAATGTTAATCTCGGGCACATAATCGATCCTGACGTAATAGCAAAAGAAAACAACAACGATTTAATAAAGGCAGCTAAAATTGCCGTATCAAAAATAAGAGATTGTTTATATAAAAATATTTCATTTACACAGGAAACGACCTTGTCGGGCAGAACAGTGTTAAACACAATAAAGCAGGCAAGAAAGCGGGGATATTATGTAACTCTTTATTATATAGGCTTAAGCAGTGTAGAAGAAAGTCTTATGAGAATTGCCAACAGAGTAAGAAAGGGCGGTCATAATATTCCCGAAAATGCTGTAAGAAAAAGATTCAGCAAAAGGTTTGATACACTTGTTGAGGTAATTTCCTATTGTGATGAAGTGAATTTTTATGACAATGAAAATGGATTTGTTAAGGTAGCGGAAATAAAGAACGGTCAATTCAGATATATTAACGGATACAGACCTCAATGGATATCGGAATTAAATAATATGCTGAAGGATGAATAAAATGCTGCTGATTTTAAATATTGTTCCTATTGAACGATAAAATTTAATATTTGTTATTCTAAAGCCTAATGACTATGTGTTGTTAGGCTTTTTATTTTGCAAATATTTTTATTTATAATTGGGAATAGCTCTCTTTTGGGCGTATATGCATAATATTAAAGGAGAGGACCAAGTAAAGGAGGATCACAATGGACAGACGACACAAATTGAGTAATGTGACAAAGGAATATATTGAGGAATACAGCTGCATACTTGATAAAATGATAATGGGTATGACAAGTGCCGAGCTTGGTGAAAGTATTTCCTGTAATTTTATTAATCAAATGATACCTCATCATAGGGGAGCAATAGAAATGTCCGAAAACATATTAAAGTATACTACTGATATTACATTGCAGTCAATAGCGGAAAACATTATTGTTTCTCAAAAAGAAAGCATAAAAAATATGGATAAGATAAAGTGCTGCTGCTGTGAAACAAAAAACTGTTCAAGAGATGTATGGATATATCAAAACAGAACAAATCAGATAATGAATGTTATGTTTGAAAAAATGGGAAATGCTCCTGTTACAAACAATATAAACTGTGACTTTATATGGGAAATGATACCTCATCATATGGGTGCCGTTGAAATGTCCGAAAATACTCTTAGATTTGACATATGCAAAGGTCTTGTGCCTATACTTGATGAAATTATAAAATCACAGAAAAAAGGAATAATGGAAATGCACAGGCTTGCAAATGTGCTGGGCTGCAGGTGCGGTCAATGTATGTAACAGCAAACGTGTGGCGTTAATATATGGGACAGATTTTGAAATTAAGAGATCTGTCCTTAAATTTTTGTAAAATATTAAAATGATTATTAAAAAGAAATGTAAAATCAAGTGTCGGGACAATGGGGCATATGACGGAAATGGGCTTAAACAGCTGTGTTTTACGGGAAAATACTATTTTACAGAAATTTTACAAATTCATAACTAAAATCTGATAGATGTTGACAATATTTTTATATATAATCTTTTTTGTAAATAAACAAAAAACTTATAAGGAGATTTTTAAAATGAAGAAAGCAATTAAATTAATGGTATCTGCTGTTTTGGCTGCTACAATGTTAGTTGGCTGCGGAAGCACGGGAAGTGATGAAAATACAAACGGTGAGGCTTCAACAGAGTCAAGCGCTTCATCAAGCAGCGGCAGTGATGATGTAATTACAATGAGCGGTTCAACTTCAATGGAAAAGCTTTGTAATACATTAAAGGAAGAATATATGAACAAAACAGGTGTTGAGATCGACGTTCAGTTCACAGGTTCAGGTGCAGGTATTCAGGCTGTAACAGACGGTACAGTTGATATTGGAAACTCTTCAAGAGCTTTAAAGGATGAAGAAAAATCAGGCGGACTTGCTGAAAACATTGTTGCTTTAGACGGTATCGGTATTATTGTTGACAAGGCAAACACTGTAACAGATATTACAAAGGATGATCTTGCAAAGATATATAAGGGTGAAATAAAGAACTGGAGCGAATTGGGCGGTTCAGATTCTGCGATCATAGTTATCGGAAGAGAGGCTTCTTCAGGTACAAGAGGTGCTTTTGAAGAAATTTTAGGTATAGAAGATCAGTGTCAGTATGCTCAGGAGATAAACTCAACAGGTGCTGTAATGGCTAAGGTTGCTTCTACACCCGGTGCTGTGGGATATGTTTCACTTGATGTAATTGATGATACTGTTTCAACTTTAAAGGTTGACGGTGTTGAAGCTACAGCAGAAAACATTAAGAATGGTACATATACTGTTCAAAGACCTTTCGTAATGGCAACTAAGGGTGAAATATCAGAGCAAAGACAGCCCGTACAGGATTTCTTTAACTGGCTTGACAGTGAGGAAGGTCAGAATATTATAACAAAGGTCGGTCTTGTTACTACTAAGTAATTAAATCGTATGTTTAAATAGCTTGAGGTGGATTTAATGGAAAAAACGATCTCTTTAAGCAGTAAGGGAGCTGCCGAGAAAAAAGTCGGCAGCTCAACTACTGTTAAGGTAATGACTATAAAAGGCGGAAACAGAAGCAAATCCTTTATGGAAGAGCTTATGAAGATTATATTTACCGTATGCGGCTTTGCAGCAGTTGCGGCAGTAGGAGCAATTACTTTATATATGCTTATTGCAGGTGTGCCTGCCATATTCAAAGTGGGAATTGCCGAAATGCTTTTTGGCACCGTTTGGGCACCTACAGCTGCCGAACCAAGCTTCGGTATAGCTTATATTGTGCTTACTTCAATTATAGGTACGGCAGCAGCTATAGTAATAGGTGTGCCTATAGGTCTTTTGACCGCAGTGTTTATGTCAGAGGTTGCAACTCCCAATGTAGCAAAGGCAGTTAAGCCTGCAGTTGAGCTGCTTGCGGGCATACCTTCAATTGTTTACGGCTTGCTTGGTCTTTTGATAATAAATCCTTTAATGGGTAAATTGGAACAGATGATATTTGCAAATTCAGAAACTCACATTATGAACGGCGGTGCAAATCTTATATCAGCGGTAATTGTACTTGCAATAATGATATTGCCTACAGTAATAAACAGTTCCGAAACTGCATTAAGAGCAGTGCCTATGCATATGCGCCAGGCAAGCCTTGCCCTTGGTGCAACACCTACACAGACTATTTTCAAAGTGACTATACCTGCGGCAAAGTCAGGCATCATAACTGCTGTTGTGCTTGGTGTAGGACGTGCCGTTGGTGAAGCAATGGCTATTGTACTTGTATCGGGAAATGCAGTCAACATACCTTTGCCTTTCAATTCAGTAAGGTTCCTTACAACAGGTATAGTATCAGAAATGGGCTATGCATCAGGACTTCACAGAGAGGCTCTTTTCACAATAGGTCTTGTGTTGTTTGTATTTATTATGATAATAAACATTGTTATAAACAGAATATTAAAGGGTGGTGAGACAAATGAAAAATAGTATATGTCAAAAGCAGATAAGAATAAGTGATAATATACTTAGGTTTTTCATTTATCTTTCTGCATTGATCTCTGTGGGAATACTTATAGGCATTATAGGCTATGTGGCTTTCAGAGGAATTGGAAGTATAAGCTGGCAGTTCCTTTCAACAGTGACTTCCGAATTAAACGGCACTTTCGGTATTATAGGAAACATTGTAAATACTCTTTATATTATTATAATTTCACTGCTTATTGCAACACCTATAGGTATAGGTGCGGCAGTGTATCTTACGGAATATGCAAAGCCCGGTAAGGTAGTAAGACTTATTGAATTTACAACGGAAACTCTTGCAGGTATTCCGTCTATTATATATGGCTTGTTCGGTATGGCATTTTTCGGTATTTCACTTAAGTTAGGTACATCTATTTTATGTGGCTGCTTAACTTTGACAATTATGGTTCTTCCTCTTATTATAAGAACTACTCAGGAATCTCTTAAAACAGTTCCTTTGGGATACAGAACAGGTGCTCTCGGCATAGGCGCCACAAAGTGGTATATGATAAGAACGATTATTTTACCAAGTGCATTGCCCGGTATCGTAACAGCAGTCATATTAAGTGTGGGTCGAATTGTGGGAGAGTCAGCTGCATTGCTTTTTACGGCAGGTTCAGGGTATTATTTGCCTAAGCATTTATTCAGTCACGTGCTTAAATCAGGTGGTACACTTACTATTGAAATGTACCTGAGAATGGAAAGAGGAGAGTTTGACAATGCCTTTGGTATTGCTCTTGTACTTGTTGTGATCGTACTTATTATAAATGCTCTTACAAAGGTAATAACTAACAATATGAAAAAGTCTGCATAATTGAAAGAGGTATAAAAATGGAATCTAAGATAAGCGTAACTAATCTGAATTTATACTATGGCAGTAACCATGCTTTAAAAAATGTAAGTATGGAAATTCCTCAAAAAGAGGTAACTGCTTTTATAGGACCTTCGGGCTGTGGAAAATCCACTTTCCTTAAAACCTTAAACAGAATGAACGACCTTGTTGACGGTGTTAAAATAGACGGCAAGGTTTTAATAGACGGAGAGGACATTTACGGCAGTGATGTTGACACTACTCTTTTGAGAAAAAAGGTAGGTATGGTATTTCAGCAGCCTAACCCCTTCCCTATGAGTATTTATGACAACATTGCCTATGGTCCCAGAATACACGGAATAAAAAACAGATCTGAGCTTGATGAGATAGTTGAAACGTCTTTAAGGGGTGCCGCAATATTTGATGAGGTTAAGGACAGACTTAAAAAATCCGCCCTTGGTCTTTCAGGCGGTCAGCAGCAGAGATTGTGCATAGCAAGAGCTTTGGCTGTTAAGCCCGATGTGCTTCTTATGGATGAGCCTACATCAGCTCTTGACCCTATTTCAACCTTAAAGGTAGAGGAGCTTATGGCTGAGCTTAAAAAGGACTATACTGTTGTAATCGTTACTCATAATATGCAGCAGGCAACAAGAATTGCTGATAATACGGCGTTTTTCCTTGTAGGTGAAATGGTTGAAATGAATAAAACTGAAGTACTGTTCTCAAGACCTATGGATAAGAGAACAGAAGATTATATTACAGGTAGATTCGGTTAATAAAATATATGATATACTTCATAAATGTAATTAAGTATATTTGCGGGAGGTAAAATATGCCTAGAAAGACTTTTGAGGCCTCTTTGGAGGACCTTAATGTAGAATTAATAAAAATGGGGGCAACTGTTGAAGCTGCCATTAATTCAGCAATAATTGCGTTTAAGAACCACGATGAAAAACTTGCCAAAGAGGTTGTGGATCAGGACAGATTAATTGACGATATGGAAAAGGATATTGAGTCAAAGTGTTTGTCACTGATATTAAGGCAGCAGCCTGTAGCCTGCGATTTGAGAGTTGTTTCAACTGCCCTTAAAATGGTTACGGATATGGAAAGAATAGGGGATCAGGCGGCGGACATTGCAGAGCTTGTTATGGATTTCAGCGGCGAGCTTAAATATACGGCAATTGAACATATTCCAAATATGGCGGAGGTTGCTGTTTCAATGGTACACGGAGCAATTGCGGCTTTTGTAAATCACGATGTAGAAGCTGCAAGGGAAATTATTAAAAGAGATGACATTGTTGACGAGCTTTTTGACAAGGTAAAGACTGATGTATCAAAGAATCTGCAAATTGACCCTAAAAACAGCGATATGGACATTAATTTCCTTATGATAGCCAAGTATCTTGAAAGAATAGGGGATCATGCGGAAAATATTTGCGAATGGATAGAGTTTTCAGAAACGGGAGAATATAAAAACGGCAGATTGCTTTAATATTGACCGCTTAGGAAATATTATAAAGTGTAAGATATGGTTGCTAAAGAATAAAATACAAGTAATTTACAAAATTTAAAAACTCCTTTTTAAAGACCGAGAAGAAATGTTATTTTCTCGGTCTGTTTTAGTGTTTTAATCCCTTAAAAAAATCAACAGTTTATATATTAAAAAAATAGTTTACATAATTATTAAATACCGCTTCTGTTACTTGATTTTTGTCTGAAAATATATTATTATAAATTGTAATGTGCAATTTTAAAGACAAGGTGGCTTAATATGGATCTATTTGAATATCAGGCTGAAAGGAATTTAAAAAAAGAAAGCCCTTTGGCGGCAAGGCTCAGACCTAAGGATCTTGACGAGTTTGTTGGGCAGGAGCATATTGTAGGCAAAAACACTCTTCTTTACAGGGCAATAAAAGCCGACAAGCTTTCCTCAATAATTTTATACGGACCTCCCGGCACCGGAAAGACAACTCTTGCAAG
The DNA here is from genome assembly GCA_030536675.1 of Clostridia bacterium. Lineage (GTDB taxonomy): Bacteria > Bacillota > Clostridia > Lachnospirales > CAG-274 > Gallispira. The sequence continues at coordinate 9,824 of JAUNPM010000045.1, forward strand.
AGTAATAGCTAACAGTACCAAAAGTGAATTTATGCAGATAAATGCAACAACGGCAGGTAAAAAGGACATTACGGATACCATAGAGCAGGCCAAGACACTGCTTGGCGGCTTCGGAAGAAAAACAATACTTTTTATTGAGGAGATACATAGGTTTAATAAAACACAGCAGGATACGCTGCTTCCTTTTGTTGAG
>JAUNPM010000046.1 GCA_030536675.1 Clostridia bacterium
AACGGTATACTTGTTGGTGAAAGCTTTATGAAGTGCGGGAATATAAGAGAAAAGGCTAAGGAGTTCAGAAATGCCTATGATAATTAAAATATGCGGCTTAAGGCGTGTTGAGGATGCTGAAATGATAAATAAATTCAATGAGATAAAATATGCGGGCTTTGTTTTTGCCAAAAGCAAAAGACAGATAACAGCTGAAAGGGCTTGTGAAATAAAAAAGCATTTAAGACCCGACATAAAAACGGTAGGCGTCTTTGCCGATCAAAGTGTTAAGGAGGTAATTGATATATGCAAGAGAACAAATATTGACATATGTCAGTTACACTCCGACGAGGACAATGAGTTTTGCTCTGAAATAAAAATTCCAGTGTGGAAAGCAATAAGGGTCAAAGACGAAAACAGCATAAAGGAAGCGGAAGGGTACAAAAATATACAAGGCTTCTTGCTTGACGCTTACAGCAGTAAGGAAAGAGGGGGAACGGGTAAAATATTTAACTGGGAGTGTGCGAAGGACTTTAGCAAAAGGTATTTTACCATACTTGCGGGAGGAATAAATTCAGGCAATATAAAAAGGGCTTATGAAGCTGTGAAGCCTGATGTAATAGATCTAAGCTCGGCAGTTGAAACCGAGGGCTATAAGGATATAACAAAAATAAAAGAATTGATAGATACAATAAGAAAGGATTGAATAAAATGGAGCTGAATAAGGACTTTGGTATATACGGAGGACAATTTGTTCCCGAAACATTAATGAGCGTACTTGAAGAGCTTGAAAAGAATTATAAGGAATATTGCAGCAGTGAGGAATTTAAAGAGCAGTATATTTATTATTTAAAGCAGTATGTAGGCAGACCCTCATCACTGTATTTTGCAGAAAGGCTGACAAAGGAGCTTGGCGGAGCTAAAATATACTTAAAGAGAGAGGATCTGAATCATACAGGCGCTCATAAAATAAACAACGCTATAGGTCAGGCATTGCTTGCAAAGCATATGGGAAAGACAAAGGTAATAGCTGAAACGGGAGCGGGACAGCATGGTGTTGCAACGGCTACTGTTGCCGCACTTTTCGGTATGGAATGTGAAGTTTATATGGGTGTTGAGGACATAGAAAGACAAAAATTAAATGTATTCAGAATGGAGCTTTTAGGGGCAAGAGTGGTGCCTGTTTCAAGCGGCACGGGAACTCTTAAGGACGCAACAAATGAAGCCATAAGAACATGGGCGGCAAGAGCGGAGGATACGTTTTATATTATAGGCTCTGCCGTAGGTCCTCACCCTTATCCAACTATGGTAAGGGACTTCCAAAGGATCATAGGCGATGAAACAAAAAAACAGATGCTTGAGGCAGAGGGCAGACTGCCTGACAGAGTTTTTGCCTGTGTAGGCGGCGGTTCAAATTCAATTGGTATGTTCTATCCCTTTGTTGAGGATAAGGCTGTTGAGCTTGTAGGCGTAGAGGCGGCAGGTCACGGAATAGAAACAGGAGAACACGCAGCAGCTTTTTCAAAGGAATCAAGAGTAGGTGTTCTCCACGGTATGAAAACATATCTTTTGCAGGACGAGGACGGACTTATTAAGCCAGTTTATTCCATAAGTGCGGGACTTGATTACCCGGGGGTGGGACCGGAACACGCATATTTACACGATATTGGAAGAGTTCAGTATACATCTGTAACAGATGATGAGGCAATAGAGGCCTTTAAGGCTCTTTGCAAATTTGAAGGAATTATGCCTGCAATTGAAAGCTCTCACGCATTGGCACAGGCAATAAAGGACGCACCTAAAATGGATAAGGATAAAATAATAGTTGTCAATTTATCGGGCAGAGGAGATAAGGACGTACATACTGTTGCTAAGTATTTGGGAAAGGAGATAGGATAAAATGAACAGAATAGATAAAAAATTTGAAGAGTTAAACAAAAAGGGCAAGAAGGCTCTTATACCATATATTTGTTCGGGAGATCCCTCTGTTGATATGACGGAAAAGCTGGTATATGCTCTTGAGGAGGCGGGAGCGGACATAATTGAGCTTGGAATACCCTTTTCGGATCCTCTTGCAGACGGACCCGTTATACAGGACGCAGCTATAAGAGCCTTTGCGGGAGGCTACAGATTAAAGGATACTTTCACTGTAATTGAAAATGTGAGAAGGAAAAGTGATATACCTCTTGTAATAATGGTTTATTACAGCTCAATAATAGGATACGGACGTGAAAGGTTTGCTGAAAGCTGTGTTAAGTGCGGTGTTGACGGGCTTATTATACCCGATCTGCCTTATGAGGAATATGACGAGTTTGAAGGCTGTTTAGAGGGTACTGATATTTATATGATACCTCTTGTGGGACTTACATCGGGAGAGAGAATACCTAAGCTTGTTAAAAACGCAAAGGGCTTTGTATATTGTGTTTCATCAATGGGTGTTACAGGTGTGAGAAAGGAATTTGACACAAGAGTGGAGAGCTTTGTAAGAGAGGTAAAGAAGTATACGGATACTCCTGCGTGTATAGGATTTGGCATTTCAAGCAGGGAGGATATTGAAAAATTTGAGGAATATGCAGACGGGTGTATTGTAGGCTCTGCTATTGTGAGAAGGATATTTGAGAGCGGCTGTGAGCTTGAGGCGGTTAAGGAGTTTGTCAGTGGGCTTAGGTAAAGAGTATGGAGTGAAATATTGATGAAAAGTACCAAGAGTTTTTAAACGTAAGCTGCTAAAAAAGCCTCGAAGTCATACGGCTTCGGGGCTTTTTTAAAATATAAACTGGACAAGGAGCATATAGCATACAGTACCGCCTGCAATTGATATGAGCATTTGTCTTTTCCAAAGGTGGAGGAAAATCACAAGGGCAATTGAAATTGCTTCGGGTATGCCGTGACTGCCCGTAAAAATGCTTACGTTTTTTAAGCAGTATATTACAAGAAGTCCGAAAACCGCAGAGGGGAGAACCCTGCCCAAGTATTGTATATATTTGGGTGTTGGTTTGTTGGCGGGAAAAATCACAAAAGGAAGAAAGCGTGTGAGCATTGTTCCCAAAACTACCATTAATATTGTTATAATTTGTTGTGTAAACGTCATTCTGATTTCTCCTTTAGGGTGGGTTCAAGGTGTTTTCTTAATAATGTTAATATGTCGAGCATAGCAAGCATTGAGGGAATTATAAAATCATCAGCACCGAAAGCAATAAGGCATACAAGTGATATTAATAAGCCTAAAACGGAGCTTATGTGATTTTTTTCTTTAAGCCATTGATCCATAAATATGACAACAAACATAGCGGTCATTACAAAGTCAAGTCCTTCTGTATTGAAATTTATTAAAGAGCCGAAAAGACTGCCGAGAACTGCTCCCGTAACCCAGTAAATATGATTGAGAAGCGTAACAAAAAACATAAACCAGCCTTTGTCAACTTCCTTTGGAACATCTGCTGTGTAATTAATTGAAAAGCTTTCGTCGCACATACCGAAAATAAGATAAAGTTTTTTTAAGCCTACTCCCTGATATTTATCAAGCATTGAAAGACCGTAAAATAAATGTCTTGCGTTTATCATAAGAGCCATTGCAAGAGCCTGTATGGGATTGAAAGCTCCCAAAAGCATATTGACTGTTACAAATTCTATTGAACCTGCAAATATTGTGACGCTCATTAAAAGGGTGTACCATACGTTGAAGCCTGATACATTCATATAAATGCCGTATGTAATGCCTAAAAACCAGAATCCCGCAAATATAGGCAATGTGTGGGGGAAAGCTGCCATAAGGGCTTTTTTTAGGGTGTGTATTTTAGTGTGCATAATATTTCCTCTTCCTAAAATATTAAAATAGTGCTTTGATTTATATGATAGCACAAAAAGCACGTCTGTTCAACATAATATGATATTTAGGGAAGTATTTTTTTTGTGCAAGAATACCCTATTGCATAATTTGACTTTATATGGTATAATGATAACAAGTTAAATTTTGAAGGAGGATAATAAAATGAAGCATATTAAAACATTAAACACAAAGTTACTCCAGAATACTGTTGCTAAGGGCGGCTGTGGAGAGTGCCAGACTTCATGTCAGTCTGCTTGTAAGACTTCTTGTACAGTAGCTAACCAGGCTTGTGAAAACAGATAATTGTAAGTAAATTGAGTGCAGTTTATTTTGGTTTAAATTTTTATTTATTATAAGCTAAGCAATAACTTTGCTTAGCTTAATTTTTGTGTATGTCATAAATTTTAATGAAAGGTGATATTATGATACATAAATATACTATGAACGGTCTTTTTATAGTGCTGGACGTAAACAGCGGCGCAGTACATATTGTAGATGAGATCGTTTATGATGTATTGGATTATTACAAAGAGCTTTCTTTGGATAATATTATATTAAAGCTAAAGGACAAGTATGCCGAGGATAAAATAAAGGAAGCCTATGATGAAATAAAAGAGCTTGAAAATGAAAAAATGCTTTATACGGAGGACGTATATAAAGAGGTCATTCCCCTTATAGAAAAAAGAGATCCCGTAGTAAAGGCATTGTGTCTGCACATAGCTCACGACTGCAATCTTAAATGTAAGTATTGCTTTGCAGAAGAGGGCGAATACCACGGCAAAAGAGAGCTTATGAGCTCTGAGGTGGGTAAAAAAGCCATTGACTTTCTTATTAAGGCATCGGGAAAAAGAAAAAATCTTGAAATCGACTTTTTCGGCGGTGAGCCTTTAATGAATTTTGGCGTTGTCAAGGATATTGTAGAGTATGCAAGAAGTGTTGAAAAGGAAAATAACAAAAATTTCAGGTTTACGATCACAACTAACGGTATTCTCTTAAATGACAGCATTATGGAATATATTAATGAAAATATGCACAATGTTGTTTTAAGTATTGACGGGCGAAAGGCTGTCCACGACAGAATGAGACCAAGAGCGGGAGGACAGGGCTCATACGACAATATAGTCCCTAAATTCCAAAAGCTGGCTGAAAGCAGAAACCAGACGGATTATTATGTAAGAGGTACTTTTACAAGACATAATCTTGACTTTGGCAAGGACGTTCTTCATCTTGCGGATCTGGGATTTAAGCAAATTTCCGTTGAACCTGTTGTAGCCGATCCCAATGAAGATTATGCCATAAGGGAAGAGGATCTGCCTGTTATTTTTGAAGAGTATGAAAAGCTTGCAAAGGACATTATAAAGAGAAGAAAGGACGGTCAGTGGTTTAATTTCTTCCATTTTATGATCGATCTTACGGGCGGTCCTTGTGTGACAAAAAGGCTTGTAGGCTGCGGCTCAGGGACTGAATATCTGGCGGTTGCTCCTACGGGGGACTTGTATCCCTGTCATCAGTTTGTGGGCAGAGAGCAGTTTAAAATGGGTAATGTGGACACAGGGGTCGTTAAAAACGAAATAAGAAAAGAATTTGAACAGTGCAATGTTTATAACAAACCTGTGTGCCAAAACTGCTGGGCTAAGTTCTATTGCTCCGGGGGCTGTGTGGCAAATTCATACAATTCTCACGGGGATCTTATTACACCTTATGAAATAGGCTGTGAAATGCAGAAAAAGAGAATTGAATGTGCTGTTATGATAAAGGCTGTTGAAAGTCAGGAATAAAATTATATGTTAAATATGCATAAAAATGAAAAAAATGTTGACATATTTTAGGCTTAATTATATAATGTTTTTAGACATTTTTTAAGGAGGAAAGGTAAATGAAAGGTAAGAATGTTTTTATTCTTTTGCTTGTCCTTGTGGCAATAGCTGCCCTTACGGCGGTTTCTCTGCTTGGTGTAGGTAATGCCGCAAGTACAAGTGATTCATCGGACGAGGTTCAATATGAGCTTGCAACCGATGAAAACGGTGAACTTGCAACTGACGAGAACGGCAGTGCGCAAATCGTTGCAATTGCCACCACTGAAGCAACAACTGTGGAGGGAGAAACAGCTTCCGAAACCACTACGGAAGAAAGGATCGGTTACGGCGGTTATAAAAATATTAAGCTGGGACTTGATTTAAAGGGCGGCGTTTATATTGTTTACGGACCTGAAAATGATGAAACTCCCGATTCTGCAGATATGGACGCAGCAGTGTCTATGCTTCAGCAGAGAGTTGAATATAAGGGTTATTACGATGCAGAGGTTTCTCAGGAGGGTACAAACAAAATAAGAGTTGAAATACCCGGTGTTGAGGACGCTGCGGCTGTTGTAGAGGAAATCGGTGAAGCAGCTCACCTTACTTTCAGAGCTATGAATGATGATGGTACTCCCGGGGATATTCTTGTTGACGGTACCGATGTAGAGGATGCAGGCAAGGCATATCAAAACAATTCCGTTGTAGTTACTCTTAAGTTTAATGAAAACGGCAGACAGGCTTTTGCAGAGGCAACTCAAAACAATGTAGGAAAGCAGATAGGTATATATATGGATGATATGCTTATTTCAGCTCCTACGGTAAATCAGGCTATTACAGACGGAAATGCCATAATAACAGGTGATTTTGATGCAGAAGGAGCAGAAGACCTTGCAGCTAAAATAAGATCAGGTTCTCTTCCTTTCAGCTTAAAGGCACTTGAATATAATGCAGTAGGCGCAAGACTTGGTGCTGATTCTTTGTCAACATCAGTTAAGGCGGGAGCTGTAGGTATTGTATTGGTACTTGTGTTTATGCTCTTGGTTTACAGACTGCCGGGCTTCCTTGCGGATATTGCTCTTGTAGGATATACGGCTATTAATATTATAATATTAAGCTTAACAGGTATAAGCCTTACATTGCCGGGTGTTGCAGGTATCGTACTTGGTATAGGTATGGCTGTAGATGCAAACGTAATTGTGTTTGAAAGAATAAAAGAAGAAATAAGAGCGGGTAAATCCGTAAAGACTGCTATACATAACGGCTTTGACAGAGCGCTGTCAGCTATTCTTGACGGTAACATTACAACTCTTATTGCTTGTGCGGTTCTTTTGTGGCTGGGTACAGGTCCTATTAAGGGATTTGCACAAACACTTATTTTAAGTATTGTTGTTTCAATGTTTTCAGCGCTTGTGGTTACAAGACTTCTTCTTAACCTGTGCGCAAACATTGGTATTAAGAGCCCTAAGCTCTATGGCGGTAAGTAGGAGGTCAGTATAATGAAGATCGTAAAATATAGAAAAATATATATTGTAATATCTATGGTTTTTATAATTATTGGCATTGCCGCTATGATCTTTAATTCTGTTAAGGGCAACGGTGCTTTTAACTATGATATTCAGTTTACGGGCGGTACGTCAATACAGGTAGATTTAGGACAGGCTGTAAGTGATGAAGAGGTTTCACAGGTAATTCAGGACATAACAGGTGAAGCACCTGCACAGATACAGTCATTAGAGGAAACAAGCAAAATAATCAAAACAAAATCTCTTGAGGTTGAAACAAGAAATGAAATTCAGGAGGCTTTAAAGGATAAGTACGGAATTGAAAATGACAGCTTTACGATTCAGGACGTCAGCGGTACAATAAGCAGTGAAATGAAGAAAAATTCTGTTCTTTCAATTGTTATTTCCTGTGTTTGTATGCTTATATATGTCAGCTTAAGATTTAAGGATTTTAACATTGGTGCAAGCTCTGTTTTGGCTCTTTGTCATGATGCTCTTATTGTGACGGGAAGCTATGCTCTTTTGAGAATACCTTTTAACAACAACTATATTGCTGTTGTTCTTACAATACTTGGTTATTCAATTAACGCTACAATTGTTATTTTTGACAGATTGAGAGAGGACAGAAAGGTTATAGGAAGAAATAATTTTGAGGCTCTTGTGGATACTGCTGTTAATCAGACACTCAGGAGATCAATATTTACTTCATTGACTGTTTTCTTTACTGTAGTGTGCCTTTGCATATGGGGCGTTGATTCAATTAAGCAGTTTGCTTTGCCTATAGCCGTAGGTGTTGTTGCAGGTGCATATTCTTCCGTATTTATATCAGGTAATATATGGTACATACTTGCTTCTTTAAGATTTAAGAAAAAACAGGCTAAGACAGGCAAAAAATAATAAAGAAATGAGTTTTTTCAAAAGATTACAAAAGACTGCCTAAAGGGCAGTCTTTCTGTGTATTAAAGGAGAATCATATGTTGAAATGGTGTGTAAAAAAATGCAGTGTTAATGCCAGTGAGCTTGTTAAATTTTACGGTGTGAGAAAGCCTCTTGCATACGCCTTGTATAACAGAAAAATAAGAAACAGAGATGAAATAAAAAAATATATTGATACGGAAAACTTTGTTTTTCAAAATATAGAGGATCTATCGGGAGTAAAAAAAGCGTTTGAAATAATAAGAGACGCTTTGGAAAATAACAGAAAAATATACATATACGGTGATTATGATGCAGACGGGGTAATGAGTACGTCAATTATGTATAAGGGGCTTTACGGGCTGGGAGCGGATATTCATTATTTTATACCTAACAGAGTGGAGGACGGCTATGGACTTAACGATAAGGCCCTTGAAAAACTTATAAATGACGGTGCAGAGCTTATTATTACCTGTGACAACGGAATTACTGCAATTGACCAAATAAGGCTTGCAAAAGAGCACGGAGTTAAGACAATAATACTTGACCACCACGAACCGCCTTTTGAAGAAACGGAGGAAGGGAAACGTGACATTTTGCCTGAAGCTGACGCAGTTGCAGACGCTAAAATGCAAAATTGCGGCTATGAATATACTCAAATGTGTGCAGGAGGACTGTGCTACAGATTTATATGCGGGCTGTATAAATTTTTGGGCAGGGAGCTTAAAAATGAAAATGAGCTTTGTGAGCTGGCGGCAGTGGCAACCATATGTGATGTGGTGGACCTTACGGGAGAAAACAGGGCAATAGCTTCAAAAGGAATAGAAATAATAAACAGGGGGAGCAATAATTTAGGGCTTAAAAGTCTTATAGAGCTTAAAGAAATAAAAAGTATAAATTCCTATACACTGGGCTTTGTAATAGGTCCCTGTATAAATGCAAGCGGACGTCTTGACAGTGCCAAGATCGCCGTAGAGCTTTTTGTCACCGACAGCAGAATAAGAGCGGAGGAACTGGCAAACAGGCTGAATGATTTTAATGAAGAGAGAAAAAATATAACAGCGGTCTGCCTTGAAAGAATTTCTCAAAGTATTGAAAACAGTGAAATAATAAATGATAAGATCATTGTTGCCTATGACAGTGAAACTCACGAAAGTGTTGCAGGCATAATAGCGGGAAGGCTGAGAGAAAAATACGGCAGACCTTCAATTGTGCTTACAGCTGCCGAGGGCGGAGCAAAGGGCTCGGGACGTTCCGTTGAAAGCTATGATATGTTTAAGGCTTTGTACAGTGTAAAAGAGCTTATGACAAAGTTTGGAGGGCATACAATGGCGGCAGGTTTAAGCATAAAGGAAGAAAATATTGACCTGCTTAGAAAAAAGCTCAATGATAATTGCAGTATGAGTATTGAGGATATGTCCCCTGTATTGAGAATGGAGGCTGTTTTAGAGCTTGAGGATATTTCAACGGAAAGCGCCGAAGAGCTTAATGTGCTTGCTCCATTTGGAAAAGCCAATGAAAAGCCTTTATTTGGCATTAAAAATACGGAAATAAGAGATATAAGATTTATAGGCAAGGATAAGAATATTGTTTCGTGTTTTTTTGATGACGGAACAAGGAGAGTAAAGGTTATTGATTTTGATAATTATGAAATATGGGAAAAATATATTTCAGATATGGGGGGAAGTGTTGAGCACTGCGGAGGTATCACCGCTTATGCAGATGCTGTGTTTACACTTGATGTAAATGAATACAAGGGTTACAGAAATCCTCAGCTTGTTATAAAGGATATAAGGCTGAAATAAATGAAGCTGCTGCCAAATAAAGGCGGCGGCTTATTTTTTTGTTTTAATGCACAATTATTTGTAAATTTTTTTGGAAATTTTGCCATATTGACATAAGAGTATTAGAGCTATATAATTAATAAAGAAAGTTAATTAATTAATAAGGAGGTTGA
>JAUNPM010000047.1 GCA_030536675.1 Clostridia bacterium
CGTCAACGATTACCTCTGATATTTTTTCAATTATACCATCTGTGCTTAAGTCCTCTGCACTGCTTTCTTCCTCAATGCCGCTGCTGTCCATAAGTTTGATGTAGTTTTGCTCACATTCAAGTATTGTGCTTCCTACTGCAACTATTTGATATTTTTCAATATTTACCATTGCATAATCCTTAACAAGTCCTGCATCATCCTTAAGTGCCATAAAATAAGTAGGCTGATCGGCTATATTTAAAAGCAGAGGGAAGGTTGCCTTATAGCCTAAATTTTGAACCTGACCTTCTGCCGATGCCATTGCGGAATATTCCTCTGCACCTGATACGGCATAATATCTTGTTTCGGCAGTCCTCTGATTCATAAGCACAAATCCTACATTTGAAGCGTCTCCTGCAACAGACGTAACTCCCGTATATACCCATACATCGTCCTCAAGAGCAATATAATTATATCCCGCAGTAGTCTGCAAGCAGCCCTTCTGACCTATTATGCTGTTAATGTAGCCGCCTCTTAATGTACCGTAATAGTCATAATAATCTATTAACAGATCCGCAGAATAAACTCTGTCCACCCAATTTGGCACTTCATCTATATCATAGCTTTTAGCAGAGCCGTTTTGGGCATTTACGATTATGACCTTGCTTATTTTTACACCGCCGAAAAGACCTATTGTATAATCTCTCACGGGGCATATCCACATTGGAGTTCCGTTGTCGTCAATTTCAAATGAAAGGCTTTCAAATATATATGTTGGATATTTAAAACGCAAATATCTGTATATATTTCTGTTTAACACCTCGGAGGTGGAATACTTAATGCCCTCCTGAAGCCTTACACATTCCACGTCCTGAGTTGTCATATCTATCCTAATATATGCAGGTATGCCCTCTTTTCTGTTTGAAAGCCATTTAAAGAAATCTCCGTAGTCAAGAGGAGTAACCCTCACAGGCTTATTTTGATAATTTATCTGTGAGTAAAGGGGATTCACCTCAAACTGTGAAACCAGGTCCCCCATAGTACCCATTTTTCTAAGCCCCAGCTTTTCGGCTGAATCCTTATCAAGGCTGGGTATTTCATTATAGTTTACTTCCTTTATATCCTCGCTGAAATTTCTTTCCTCTATATTTATGAGCTTGCAGTATTTTCCTGCGTTAATAATGTGAGAGGATAAAAGTCCTCCGCCCAAAAATATAACCACTGCAACAATAAAAATTGAAATATAGCCTGTCCTTATGACCTTTGACACTCTTCTGCTAAGGCTTAAAATAATTACTGCGCCTATGGCAAGAAGAGATAATACAAATGACCACAGACCGGGAGAATGTATATTTATGGCAGGCAGTGCCACATAATAATAAATTCCTCCTGCCAAAATAAGTAACAATATTGCAAGTGCTGTCAATTTTTTCATTTGATCCCTCTATTCTTCGTCAAATAATGCTTTTGCAAATTCCTTTGAATCAAAAGGCTGAAGATCGTTTATCTGCTCTCCAACACCTATATATCTTACGGGAATGTTCATATCGTGCTTTATTGCAATGACAATGCCGCCCTTTGCAGTTCCGTCGAGCTTTGTTAAAACAAGTCCCGTTATGTCGGCAACCTCCTTAAAGAGCTTTGCCTGCTGTAAAGCATTCTGTCCCGTAGTTGCGTCAAGGACAAGAAAAACCTCAATGTGTGCTTCGGGGTATTCTCTGTCAATTACCCTTGAAATTTTTCTTAACTCCTCCATAAGATTTTTCTTGTTGTGAAGTCTGCCTGCCGTATCGCATATCAACACATCTGTTTTTCTTGCCTTTGCGGCATTTACAGCGTCAAATACAACAGCCGCAGGGTCGGAATTTTCCTGATGCTTTATGACCTCACAGTCATTTCTGTCACCCCAAATTTGAAGCTGGTCTATGGCAGCAGCTCTGAATGTGTCTGCCGCCGCAAGGAGCACTGATTTGCCCTCTGATTTATAGTTATGGGCAAGCTTGCCTATAGTTGTGGTTTTGCCCACACCGTTTACTCCTATTACAAGTATAACGCTTGGTGATGTTAGATTTAAAGGCTCGTCGTCCTTTTCCAAAATTTCGGAAATTACTTTAACAAGAAGCCCTTTGACCTGTGATGCCTCCGTTGCTCTTTCGTCCTTAACTCTTTCCCTTAATTTTTCTATAATATAAAGAGAGGTTTCAACACCGATATCAGCCATTATGAGGGCTTCCTCAAGCTCTTCAAAAAGCTCCTCGTCTATTTTTACAAAGGATTTTAAAACATTGTCAACTCCCGACATTATGTTGTTTCTTGTTTTGCTTAAGCCTGCTTTTATTTTTGCAAAAAAGCCCTGTTTTTTTTCTGACGGTTCTTCACTTTCCGTGGTTTCATCAGCTTTAGACTGTTCCTCTTTGGCTTTAGCATTTTCATCTGCCTTTGTTTCCTCTGCCGCCTCTTCATTTTGGTCATTTTCATCTGTATTTGCTTCTGTTACAGCCTCTTCGTTTTCGGCAGCTTCACCGATGCTTTTTTCGGCATTGATTTTTTCATAGTTTATAAGCTCACCGGATTTGACCTTTATTGCAGTTTCATCATATATCCTGTCATAGGTTTCCTCTATTTTGTCATCGATGATTTTTTGAAGCTCTTTATCAACTCTCTCATCGTGGAGCTTTTCAATGACCTTGTCAACTGTTTCCGCCACAATGTTTTCAACGTTTTCTTCTTCTATTTCAATGATCTCTTCTTTGACCTCTTCCTTGACTTCCTCGGTCAGGGCTTTTTCGCTCACTTCTTCATTTTGTTCATCTAAAGACTTTTCGGCTTCAACAGCCCTTGCATTTTCCTCGGTATTTTCAAATTCATTATTTTTTTTCTTTTTTAAAAAATCAAATAAACCCATTACATCTGCACTCCTTTTTCATCGAATTTAACTGATACAAGTTTTGAAACGCCCTGCTCCTGCATTGTAACTCCGTAGAGTATGTCAGCCGCCTCCATAGTACCCTTTCTGTGAGTTATGACAATAAACTGTGTGTCATTTATGAAATTGCTTAAATTATTTGCATATCTGTTTACATTTGCGTCATCAAGTGCCGCTTCAATTTCATCAAGTATACAGAAGGGGGACGGCTTCATTTTAAGTATTGCAAAAAGCAGTGCCATTGCCGTGAGAGCCTTTTCTCCTCCCGACAAAAGCATCATATTTTGAAGGGACTTTCCCGGCGGCTGAACAACAATGTCTATGCCGCAGTTTAAAATGTCCTCAGTATCGCTTAATTTAAGCTCCGCTGAACCTCCGCCAAACATTTCAGCAAAGGTTTTTGTAAAGTTTTGGCTTATTATTCCAAACTGCTCCTTAAACTGCTTTTCCATCATACTATTAAGGTCATTAATAATATTTGTAAGCTCCTTTTCGGTTTTTATAATGTCATCTCTGTTGTTCTTGAGGAAATCATATCTTTCCTTTACTTCCTTATATTCCTCAACTGCATTAAGATTTACATTTCCCAGAGCCTTTATCTCACCTCTAAGGCGCTTTTCCTCTTTTTTAAGCTCTTCATCTGTTGCCTCCAGCTTTTCGCTTTCCTTTGCTGCAACATATGTAATTTCATATTCCTCCCACATAGAGTCATAAAGCTGCCTGCACCTTGAATCTGTCTGTTCCTTTCTTACCTCAAGCCTGTCAAGCTCCTTTTCAAGCCTTGCTCTTGTTTCCATTTGCTTTTTCATTTCGGAATCAAGTTCTTCTGACTGCTTGTTTATGTTATTTTTTTCTTTTGCAAGCTCTGCGTTTTCTTCATTAAGTTTATTATATTCGCTTATTACAACATTTATGTCTGCCTTAAGTTTTTCGGTAGTACATTCCTTTTCGGAAATTTTATTTTCATAATCGGATATTATTTCGTTGCTGTTTGCAAGATTATTTTTTATTTCTGAAATTTCATTTTCAATACGGCTTATGCTTGACTTAAGAGTGTAAACATCGTTTTCAAGCTGATTTATTTCAACTCTCATTGATGAAAGCTCTTCACTGCTTGATTCTCTTATATCTCTGTCGGATTGTATCTTACATTGAAATTCGTCAAGAGCCCTGTTTGTTTCCTCAAGCTCCTTATTTAAGTCTTTAAGTTTTGTATTTAATTGAGCAAGCTTTGCCTTACCGTCCTCTTGGGAGTCTTCAAGATTTGAAAGCTCCTTGTCGTAATTTGAAATCCTTGAATCAATATCGTCAATATATTCTTTTAACTGATTTATTTCAGATATTATCTTTGCCTTATTTATTGCCGCATTTTGAATTTCTTCTTTTGCTTCATTTATTTTGTATTTAAGATTTTCACTTATTTCAGACATTTTTACAACGTCCTCGTTTATTGATGCCTGCTCTTCAAAAAGAGCCTTAAGCATATCTCTAAGCTCGGTTATTTCACGGCTTCTTGAAAAAATACCCGATGCCTTTTTGTTTATTGAACCACCTGTCATTGAGCCTCCCGCATTTAAAAGCTCTCCTTCAAGGGTAACTATTTTATAGGCATATTTTGTTTTCCTTGCAAGGGCAATGGCGCTGTCCATATCCTCTGCTACAATGACCCTTTCAAGAAGTGATGACATAATGTTTTCATACTCGGGAGCATATTTTATAAGCTCCTTTGCAACTCCTATTATGCCCTTTTCCTTTATTATATTGTATTTTTCGCTTCCCAGAGTTTTGGATTTTATGGCAGTCATAGGGAAAAATGTAGCTCTTCCCTTATTTGTCCTTTTTAAATAGCTTATGGCTTTTTTAACGTCCTCTTCCGTTCTTGCAATAATATTTTGCACAGCAGAGCCTAAAGCTATTTCGATTGCCGTTTCATACTTTTTATCACAGCTTACAGCTTCCCCTACAGCACCGCAAATGCCTTTAAATTCGGGATTTTTATTATCCCTTTGGCTAAGTATGGCTTTAACTCCGCCATAATAGCCCTCATAGCTTTTTTCAAGCTCCGAAAGAGCCTTAAGCCTTGCGTTTTTTTCCTGAATTTCTCTGTTTACGGCATTGAGCCTTGAATTTGCCTCATTCAGATTTGTTTGTATATTTGAAAGCTGCTGTGTGTTTTTGTTAATATTGTCATTTGCCGCCTCATTTTCCTTTTCGGCTCTTTCAAGGTCCCTTTGTCCTTTTTCAAAAAGGGAATTTCTTTCGTTCTTCTGTGCCTTAAGCTGAATAAGCTCTTCTTCAATTTGTTTTTTTCTGGTGAGTATTTGTTCAATGGTTATTTCGGCCTTGCTTATTTCATTTTTAACATCTGTGGATTCATTCATTTTTTCAATGATGATGTTGTTGTAGCTTGTAAGCCTGTCCTCATTTTCACTTACTCTTGAGCTTATTTTTGAAAACTCTTCGATTTTTGAATTATAAATATTTTGCTTATCCTTAAGCTGATTTTCCTTTTCAGCTACAGCCCCTGCTGTTTTTCCCTTTAAAGCCTCTTTTTCGCTTATAAGAGTACTGCTTTCTTCATTTTCTTTTTTTATTCGTTCTATATTTTCCTTATAATGCCCTATTTCTGCGGCACAGAGCTTAATGTCGTTTTCCTTCTGCTCTTTTTCGGAACGCTTTTCACCTATAATATTGTTATGATTTTCAATATTCTCTTCCGTACTCAAAAGGCTGTTTTTAAGCTCCGCTTTTTTAATATTGTTTTTTTCTTCCGTGCGCAGCTCCCTGTCTATGTCTATTCTCAATTGATTTATATTTGAGTTTAATACCTTAAGCTCGCTTTCATATTTATCCGCATCTCTTACAAATATATTCACCTGAACAAGCTTCATTCTGTCAGCAAGGACAATACATTTTTTTGCCTTTTCAGCCTGTATCTCAAGAGGCCCCACCTGCTTTTCAAGCTCATCTATAATGTCGTTTACCCTCACAAGATTTTCCTGCTCTCTTGCCAGCTTCGCTGATGCGTCGGCGCACCTTGTCCTGTATTTAACAATACCCGCTGCTTCTTCAAAAAGCATTCTCCTGTCCTCGGACTTTGAAGATAAAATTTCATCTATCCTGCCCTGACCTATTATGGAATAGCCTTCCTTGCCCACACCTGTGTCCATAAAAAGCTCAAGTATATCCTTTGCTCTGCACTTTGTGCCGTTTATAAGATAATCGCTGTCCCCGGAACGAAACACTCTCCTTGTTACAGTAACCTCACTGTAGTCCAGATTAAGTTTTCTGTCCTCATTGTCCATTACAAGAGAAACCTCAGCAAAGCTCAAAGGCTTTCTGTTGGCGGTGCCGTTAAATATAACGTCCTCCATTTTGTTTCCTCTAAGACTTTTTGCACTTTTTTCGCCCAGTACCCAGCGCACAGCGTCTGCAATATTGCTTTTACCGCTTCCGTTGGGACCTACAACAGCTGTTATGCCCTTATTAAATTCCAGCTTTATTTTTTCAGGGAAAGACTTAAAGCCCTGTAATTCCAGTCTTTTAAGATACATATTTATTTCTCCGTTTTTGCTAAATCATATAAATTATTATTTAAAATTTATCGGCTTTACACACCGAATATAAAAATACTTATTATAGTATAACATACTTTCCTCTTAATTTCCATAATTAATTTATGTTTAATAAATTTTAAAATACTGTTTTAAATTTAGTACTTGACAATACATAGTAGTAGGTGTATATTTTAATAAAGATAAATATTTCAGCAATATTTATTGACAAGTATTGATTAGTGTGCTATTATACATAGTACATTATAACAATAATACAATTATAAGAATTAGGAGGATAACTATGAAAAAGAAAAAATCAATTGTTTTGGCTGTTGTAATTATATTTGCTGTGATTTTTTTAATCATAAAACCTTTTTCGGGCGGCAAAGACACTGCTTACCCCGTAACCACAGAAAAAGTGCAAATACAGCCTGTTGTAACCGAGGTAAGCGCCACAGGCTGCGTTGCTCTTGAGGAAAGTAGCCGCTTTTATTCTTCATCTACAGCCGTAATAAAAGAAATATATGTTAAAGAGGGTGACAGAGTTAAAAAGGGTCAGCTTTTATTTACATATAACGAAAAAGCCCTTGATGAGCTTAAGGATAGCCTTGAACAGGCTAAATTGGATATTGAAAGCAGCAAAACAGCTTTAGAGGGCGTAAGCATTGAAACGGATCAAAGTCAGCTTAAGGAATACAGTGCAAATATTAAGCAGTGCGATACAAACATAGCTTCAATCATATATAAGATACAACAGCTTAATATACAAATAAATCAGGCTGAAAATGATTTGGCAAGAGCAAAAACGGATCTTGAAAATGACAATGTTTTATACACAAGCGGCGGCTTGTCCCTTGATGAGCTGAAGGCTTCAGAAGCAGAATATAACAGACAGTCAAGCGAACTGGAGATTTTAAAAAGTCAAAAGCAGGAACAAGGTCTGTCCCTTGACAGTGAAAAGGTAAATAAAGAGGCGGCACAGGCAAAATACGATCATCTCCTAAATCAAAACAACACTGCCGAAATAAAAAACAAGAGAAAAGCCCAAGAAATTGCTCTTAAGCAGTCACAGCTTAAAGCAGATCAAATACAGGCTGAGATATATAAATTTAAGACACAGGAAACTGCTCCTTATGACGGCATAATAATAAATATTCAAGAGGATTTTATGTCGGGAGCCGCAATAAGCGAGGGAACTTATCTTTTCGGAATATCAGATGAAAAAACGGTTGTGAACCTTGATGTGCCCGAATATGATATGCAGTCTGTTGCTCTTAAACAGCCTGTAACATTGACCTGTGACGGTTATGATGAGGAATTTAAGGGTATTGTTACAAAAATATACCCTACTGCCGAAAAAAAGACTATTAAAAACAGTGAAAAAAATGTTGTTACAGTTCAGGTCACTTTAGATAAGCATACTGATTTGAGCCTTGGCTACAGTGTAGACGGCAGAATAATAACAAGCACAAATGAAAACGCTCTTGTTATTCCGGTAAACTCTTATCTTACAGATGAAACAGGAAAAGACTATGTATATGTAATAAATTCCGACAATACAATTTCCAAAAAATATATATCAATTAAAACCTATGACAATATGTACATAGAAGTTGAAGGATTGAATTTAAGTGAAAATGTTGTTACAGCCCCTGATGAAAATATTTTGACAGAAGGTATGGAAGTAACAGTATCGGCAGGTGAAAACAAATGATAAAAGCAGAAAACATAGTTAAAATATATAAAAACGGAAAAATTGAAGTTGAAGCCCTAAAAAAAGTCAGCTTAAATGTTGAAAAAGGCGAATTTGTATCCATAATGGGAGCATCTGGTTCGGGAAAATCCACGTTTATGAATATATTAGGCTGTCTTGATGTTTTGACTTCGGGAAAATATTATCTTGACGGTGAGGACATTTCAAAAATAAGCGGTAAAAAACTTGCTTTTATAAGAAACAAAAAAATAGGATTTGTTTTTCAGAGCTTTAATCTTTTGCCTAAACTTACCGCAATAAAAAACGTGGAGCTTCCTATGATATATGGTGGAATATCTCCAAAGGAAAGGCATATACGTGCCCTTTCCGCTCTTGAAAAGGTGGGACTTGCAGAGAGAAAGGATCACAGACCCAATGAAATGAGCGGAGGTCAGCGCCAAAGAGTTGCAATAGCAAGAAGTCTTGTAAATGACCCTGCAATTATACTTGCCGATGAACCCACAGGCAATTTAGATTCAAAGTCAAGCATTGAGATCGTCAATATTTTTAGGCAGTTAAATGCAGAGGGCGCTACAATAGTTATGGTAACACACGAACCCGAAATAGCCTGTTACACAAAAAGGACAGTTACTTTTAAGGACGGCTTAATAATAAGCGATGAGCCTGTTTCACCCTTAAAGGCGGAGGTGTTTTAGTTGAATATTACAGAACAGATAGCATCTGCTTTTTCTAACGTTTTTTCAAACAAAATGCGTACCTTTCTTACAATGCTCGGCATAATAATAGGCATTTCCTCCGTTATTATGATAACCTCCGTAGGCGCAGGAATAAAAACAATGATGGATTCCCAATTTGATAAACTCGGCTCTAACCTTATTACAATTTACCTTAAAAGCTGGATGAATAATGTTAAAGATAAGGATTACCTTACAGATGAAGACGTAGAGCTTATAAAAGATCATTACAACATAGAATATGCGGCGCCCTATGTATCATCAAGTGCAGAGGTCACACTTAGAGATAAAAGCAAGCTCTATTGCACTGTAACGGGAACAACATCGGAATATAAAAACGTGGGAAATATGGAAATGGCTTACGGCAGATTTTTAAATGCAAGTGATAACATAGGCGGTACAAGGGCGGCTGTAATAGATGAATGGATGGCAAAAGAAATGTTTGGCTATGCCAATTGTATAGGTAAAACATTCAGGGCTGAATTTGGGGATTATGACGATGTGCTCACTGTAATAGGAGTTCTTAAAAGCTCTGAAGATGATATGGGCTTTGTTTCCACTCACAGTCAGGGAGAAATATTTATGCCCATAAAAAAGATATATGACTACAAGGATACAGATGAAAAAGACATTATAGATTATATTTACGCAGGCGTTAAGGACACAAAAAAATCAAACCAAACTCAAAAAGACATTTTGAGGCTTCTCGAAGCAAGCCACAGCAATGAGGATTACTATGCCATTGAATCATATATGGATCAGGTAAAGGCAATAACGCAGGTTATTGACGGCATAACCGCATTTATAGGCTTTGTTGCCGCCATATCCCTTTTGGTGGGAGGCGTCGGAGTAATGAACATTATGCTTGTTACGGTTACAGAGAGGACAAGGGAAATAGGAATACGCAAATCTCTCGGAGCAACAAACGGCAACATTAGAACACAGTTTCTTTTTGAAGCTGTTATACTTACGCTTTCGGGAGGAGTTGTCGGTGTAATATTGGGATATTTGGGCAGTCTTACCATAGGAAGTGTTGTTTCTTCTCT
>JAUNPM010000048.1 GCA_030536675.1 Clostridia bacterium
TTTTCGCCGAAGCTGGTCGTATTGCTTTGCAATACTGCTCGCTTATGCAACCAAATGACAGGAACTTTTCTCTAAACAAGCTGTTTACAGCTTGTTTGCAGCAAACTTGAATTGAATCGGAAAGATTTATCCGACAAGGCATAGCCTTGCTTTTGCAAAGCAAAAGTTCTGACAGTTCTTTCCTTAGATAACTGAAAGAAATGATTGCACAGAAAGATTTATCTGACAGCCGTAGGCTGGCTTTCAGCTTTAGCTGAAAGTGCTGACAAGCATTTCTTTCAAGGCTGTCGACTTTTCGACAGCCAGGATCATATTAATCCCAATATAAAGGCAAAGGGCAAAACACATACAGCAGTAAGAAAACTTACTGTTATAAGGGCAAGCAAGGGCATTACCAAAAATATTATTAAATATCCTATGCCTGTATATTTGTCCGTAAAATCTTTTATATTTGAGTCAACTTTGTACCTTATTCCATAAAGTAATTTCATAACCTCAGCCATTTTCCTTACCTCCTTTGTATTTAAAATAATACAAAGGAAATTAAAGCTGTAAAAAATTTCTTGTTTTGAAATTAAAAAGATATAAAGACCAAAGTCCTTAAACAAAAAAATGCAGCAGATCTCTTACAGATCCACTGCATCATAAGTATATTTCATTTATTTAATCATCATAATCCTCGGCGGCAGCTTCAAAACGTTCCCGTCTTTTTTGCGCCGACATTCCGTTCGCCTTTCTTACATGTCTTTTACGTCTTTTTTTACCGCTGCCTTTTCTTTTAGAACCTTTATGCTGTTTTCTTTTTTTCTTCTTTTTCTTTTTTTTGCCCTTTCCCGTTATCATATTTATGACCGTTTTTATAAACACGACTATAAGGAACAAAACAAATAACACTATTAAAATCATTAACGGTATCATTACATATTTTTCAAGATTATCCTTAAGAGCTCTTTTTGCAAGCTCTTTGTCTGAAAGTGCAGGAGCTTCAGATGTTGCCACAGCGTCTGCGCTTTCAAGAAGCGTATCTTCATAGTAAATATCAAGAGAGCCCACAATATCATCTATTGCTACGGGAGCCGTAAGATTTTCATCTATATTTGCTTTGACCGTAATTTTATCTGCTGACATAAATTTAGGAAGAGCCATTGTAATATCAGTACTCGCTCCTATTGCCACAGTTCCCAGCTCATATGTTTTATCCTTATATGTTTGCACAACTTTAGCCGTAGTTTGATAATCCTCCGCAGATAAAATTGTCCTGCTTGTGTCATAAACGGAAAATCCATAATCAAGAAGAGTTATTGAATCCTTATAGGTATTATCATAACCCTCGGCTTTCATAACTACGGAAATAAGGGAAGCTCCGTCTTTTTCCGCATAGCTTACAAGTGTGTTGCCCGCTTCATCGGTATATCCCGTTTTTCCTCCTATAAGATTTGGATAATAATACTCGGAGGTGGGCTTTATCATTTTATCCTTATGGTTCAGATATCTTGCCACATTTAAATTGGTCGCCGGTATTTGATAGGATACCGTTCCCCATATCTGATTAAAATCTTCATTTGTTATTGCTTTTTTTGTTATAAGTGCCATATCATAGCAGGTAGTGTAATGATCGTCATTGTGGAAGCCGTGAGGATTTGCAAAATGACTTTCATTACAGCCTATTGATTTTGCCGTTTCATTCATTTTCTCAACAAAAGCCTCAACGGTGCCTGACATATGCTCTGCTATTGCCATACACACTTCATTTGCAGATTCAAGCATTACTCCGTACATACCATCTCTGAAATTTACCTGCTCTCCCGGCACAAGACCAATACTGCTGCCGCCTATGCCCATTCCGTCAATGGCATTTTGGGAAACAGTAAGAGTATCGTCAAGGTTGCCCTCACTGCAGGCAATATATCCCGTAAGGATCTTTGTAATGCTTGCGGGATAAAGTTTTTCGTGAGCATTTTTCTCATATATGACAACTCCCGTGTTTGCGTCAATAAGTATTGCCGCCTCCGAATTGAGAGCTATCTCCCTGCCGCTTTCAGCGTGGTTTATTATTTCAGCTGTAGTCCCCTCCGTTGACTGTTCGGTCTGCTGCACGGAGGTTTCGTTTTCAGCAAAAATTTCTACGGAATTAATTGAAAAAAGTACTGTAAAAATTAACAAAAATGTGATAAAATTATAAAGAACGGTTTTATTTATCATAGTCATTCTCCTTGGTTAAAATCAAACTATTTCATTATAATATAAAACCGCATTTCAATCAAGGTATTTTAATTAAAAATGTAGAATTTGGTCAAAATTAATAATGGAGCTGTTATGAATAAGAAATTTTATTATGTATTTTTAATTGGGTTTATAGTTATATGGGGTGTCTGGTATTCCTGTAATTATAGCGAAATAACAGAAAAACACATAGCGGCTGAAAAATCGGAAAGTATAAGTACAAATGAAAAACCTGCATATGACTATGAAAATATACCCTACATTATAAATATTAACAAAGCAGATGCAAAAGAGCTTGAGGCACTTGAAGGCATAGGAGAGAAGAGAGCTCAAAGCATTATAGAATACAGAAATGAGCACGGACCCTTTAAAAGTACCGACGAACTTTTAAATGTAAAGGGTATCGGAGATGTTGTGCTTGGCAAAATTAAAGACAGAATTTCAGTGGAGGATTAATAATGGCAAATAAAATATTGGTTGTGGACGATGAAAAATTAATTGTAAAAGGAATAAAATTCAGCCTTGAGCAGGAGGGAATGGAAGTTGATGCGGCTTATGACGGTGAAGAAGCATATAAGCTGGCAAAAACACATAATTATTCATTGATATTACTTGATGTAATGCTTCCTAAGATCGACGGACTTGAGGTTTGCAGAATGATAAGAGAGTTTTCAAACGTACCTATTATAATGGTCACTGCAAAGGGCGAGGATATGGATAAAATAATGGGTCTTGAATACGGAGCCGATGATTACATTACAAAGCCCTTTAATATATTGGAGCTTAAAGCAAGGATAAAAGCCATTTTAAGAAGAAGCGTACGCTCTGTTGTAAAGGAAGAGCCAAAGTCAAATATAATAAGAGCTAAGGATCTTGAAATCGATCTTGAAAGCAGAAGATGTTTTATAAACGGCAAGGAGAAAAATCTTACGGCAAAGGAATTTGACCTTCTGGAGCTCTTTGTTAAAAATCCGGGAAAAGTATACAGCAGAGATAATTTACTTAACACATTGTGGGGATACGGCTATCCAGGTGACGCTCGTTCAGTAGACGTACACGTAAGAAGACTAAGAGAAAAAATTGAGGTAAACCCAAGCGACCCTCAGTATATTCACACTAAGTGGGGAGTTGGTTATTATTTCCAGTAAATTTTTAATTTGGCTAAAGGGCATTGATTTCAGAAGCGTTAAGTTTCAAATGCTTGTTACCTATCTTATTATAGGTATCGTACCCCTGCTTTTTTTCTCCTTCAACATAACAAAAACTCTTCAGGGCTATTTTGAAGAAACAAATGAAAAAGAGGTTCTTTATCAGGCAAACAAAATTGCAGGAAACATACAAAAAGCAGATTATCTTAACGACAAGTCAAAGCAGGCTCAGTTTTGGCAGGATCTTGATGACAGAAGCGCCGAAGAAAACTGCCGTATTATAGTAGTAGACAGCGACGGTTATGTTGTAGCAGACACAAACCACGCCGTGATCGGCAAAATGTTTATTGTGCCCGAAATAATAGTTGCTCTTGAAGGAAGCGACGAAGCAAATCTCAGAAAAGACGAGCAGGCAATATATGCCTCTGCATATATCGAAGACCCCTATTCAAATAAAATAGGCGCCGTGCTTGTTATATCCTCCTTTGCTGATGTTTATCAGCTTATAAATGAAATATCAAACAAATGGATAATCGTAACACTGTTTATAATAGTAATAGTTATAGCACTTGTTATATTTATGTCCCAGATAATTTTCGGACCGCTTAAAAATATTCTTGATACTATTCAAAAAATATCAGCGGGACAATTTCATCAAAGAATAGAGCTTAAGGGCAAAAATGAGTTTACTCAGCTTGGTGAGGCCGTAAACACAATGACTAAAAGACTTGAAGAAGTGGATCAGTCAAGACAGGAATTTGTTTCAAACGTGTCCCACGAGCTTAAGACGCCTTTAAGCTCAATAAAAGTATTAAGTGAATCATTGCTTTTGCAGGAAAATGTACCTGCTGAAATGTACAGGGAATTTTTGCTTGATATAAGCTCCGAAATTGACAGAATGACAAATATCGTAAACGATCTTCTCTCCCTTGTAAGGAACGATCCCAATGAAGCAAAGGTCAATGTAAGCGACATAGACGTTAATAAAATGTTAAGAGATGTGGTAAAAAGACTTTCCCCTCTTGCAGGTGATAAAAACATTGAGCTTTCTTTTCAGGCAGCAAAAGATGTGGTGCTCAGGGGAGATGAGGTCAAGCTGATGCTTGCTGTTTCAAATCTTGTGGACAACGGTATTAAATATACTCCTCCCGGAGGATATGTTAAGGTATCTCTTGATGCAGATAACAAGGACTGCTTTATAACAGTGCAGGATTCGGGAATAGGTATTTCCGAAGAGGAACAGAGCAAAATATTTGAACGCTTTTACAGAGTGGATAAGACCCGTGACAGAGAAACGGGAGGTACAGGACTTGGACTTGCAATTACACATTCGATTATTATGCTCCACAACGGTTCCGTTAAAATTATAAGCGGCGAAAATGAAGGTGCAACATTTATTGTGCGCCTGCCGCTGGAAAGAAAAGAGGGATAGCCTGTGAATAAAATAAAAAAATATTTTATATACGGTATTCTGGCTGTTCTGGCTGTAGGTGTTGTTTCACTTATATTTATATATACCAAAAATGTTAAAATGGCAGAGGGAACTGAAAGCTTTAATATGTATTATATTAATAACAATTCAAAAACTCTCGAAATAGAAAAGAGAGCCATAAATTCCGTAAGTGATCAAAGGCTTATGTTTAATACTGTTGTTGAAGAGTATTTTGCAGGCTCCAAAAATCCCAATTTAGGTCTTAGCCTGCCCGAAGGCTTTAAAGTAAATGATAAGCGCTACACAGGAAATACAGCTTACATTGACTTATCGCCCGAATACAACGATATTCCCGATTATCTCAGGATACTTGCTATGGGATCCCTTGTATACACTCTTACAGATCTGAATTTTATAGATAATGTATGTGTGACCGTAGGTGGTATGCCTGTTATGGACAGGGACAATGATAACATAGCGGTGCTTAACAGAAGCGTTGTTATGAATAATCCTACCGTAAGCCCCGAAAAAACACAGTGGCAGGTACTTTCTCTTTATTTTGCAAACAGTGACGGCACAAAGCTCATATGTCAGCAAAGAGGAATGGAGGTCAAGCAAAGCCAGTCTGTGGAATATCAAATCGTGGAGCAGCTTATAAAAGGTCCCGATAACAGCAACGGCACAAAACTTACCGCAACTGTTCCTTCAGGCACAAAGATAAATGATATTAAAACAGAAGAGGGAATATGCTATGTAAATCTTTCAAGAGATTTTATGAAAAAGCAAAGCAATCTTTCTGAAACCATTGTAATATACTCAATTGTAAATTCACTTACAGAGCTTGACACAGTAAATAAGGTCCAATTTCTTATAGAGGGCGAAAAAATGAATGAATATAACGGAGATATGGATTTCAGCAAACCTTTCGGAAGAGATAATTCTCTTATTGATATGTAGTTAAATATATGTATTCAGACAAAGAAGTCACTTTTATATAAAGGGGCTTCTTTATTTTTTTGGAGGATATAATAATGGAATTACTGAGGCTTTACGAAAAAAACAAAGACAAATTTAAACTCAATATTGCAGCAGGAGAAAACGGCATACATAATGACGTTGCAAGAATTTACTACATAGAAGACACCTATATATCCGATTGGACAAGAAAAGGTGAGCTTATAATGACCACTGGTATGGCTTATAACACGGAAAAAACCATACTTGAATTTATAAAGAGTTTTTTGCCCTACTCCCCAAGCGGCTTTATAATAAATATGGGCGGCTATATATTTGAAATTCCCGAAAGCGTAAAAAAACTCTGTGACAAAGAAAAACTGCCCTTGCTTACCTTCCCGTGGGAAATTTATCTTCAAGATGTTATGCAGGAATTTACAAATATGATATATGAAGAAGAACAGCTTGAAAAAAATCTTTGCAACGGATTCAGAGAATATTTGTACAATAACGGAGATAAAAATACATTTGCTTCCTGTCTTGAAAGAAACGGATACGGTGCAATAGATAAAATAACTACAGGCATTATAAGATCCCATACAGACTTTAAAGACGACGAATTTTTGTTTATAAAAAACCAAATGAAAAGAAAGAACGATTTTATAATATGCTTTAAAGAAAAAGATGAAATTGTTGTTATATACAGCTGTATGGATATAGACCAAACAGAGCTTATAACAAAAGAAGTTATATCCGAATACAACAAATTTTTTAACAAAACCTGTCATATGGGAATAGGAAGCCTAGAAGACAGTATATATGAAATAAAAACAAGCCTTAAAAGAGCCGAGGAGTGCCTTCACACTGCCCAAAACAAAAATACAAGTATTGTTTTATTTGACAATCTTGGCATAGAAAAACTGCTTATGACCTGCGACAAAAAAATACTTAAGAGCTGTTATTATGACAAGCTAAAAAAAATCGAAGACTATGACATAAAAAACAAAACCGAATATATAAAAACACTTAAGTCCTTTGTAAAACACAAGGGAAACATAAGCGAGGTAACAGAGGAATTGTATGTACACAGAAACACGGTAAATTACAGAGTAACCAAGCTAAAGGAAATGCTTGACACAGATTTTAACGACATAAATATTTTTTTGGAAATAGCAATTGCTTTCCTTTCAAAAGAAATTCTTTAAAGCCACCCCTTGTATATAATATACAAGCTGCTTATATAAAGATTTCATTAAGATTATGTAAAGTACACATTGCCCTGCTTTATTAACAGTGATATAATTCATATTGTCGAAGGAAGATAAGGCACACATAAATGCGCATTGTCATACAAAGAGGTATGGCGGGATAAGATCTCGTTGTGCCTCGTTTTTTATTGTTTTATTTTGTTATAAGCAAAGGAGAAATTAATATGATTGGATATGTTATTATGGCAGTGTTTGCTGTTGTGTTTCTTTCTGTATCCGCAATAGTTGACAAAAAATATCAGGGAGAAGGCGTTGATGAGTTTGTTGCCGCAGGCAGAAAGGTCCCCTTCGGGCTTGTTACGGCAAGCGTAATGGTTTCGTGGATATGGACAATTACGGTTATTGGTTCTGCCGAAACAGGCTACACATTCGGTGTTTCAGGCGGCATAAATTATGCGTGGGGTGCGGCAGTTCCCTTTTTTGTTTTTATTCCTCTTGTTATTACACTTAGGAAAAAGATGCCCGGCTGCACAACATTTGTGGAATTTATTAAAATAAGATACGGCGAGGGCACCTCAAGAATATTTATGACATTTGCTCTTGCACTTACATTGTATATACTGCTTTCTCAGGGAATCGGTATGGGTGTTGTTTTCAGTACTTTATTTAATATGCCTTACAAGGCAGCAGCCGCAATACCCGTTGTTATTATAGCTCTGTTTACTGCAAGAGCCGGACTTAAAGGTTCCATTATAAATGATGTTATTATGTTTTTTATTATAGCAATAATTTTTATTGTTACAGTTCCCATTGTTCTCAAATCCATAAATATGGACGATGTTTATACAGGTCTTGTTGATGTAGTCCAAAACACGGATAATCCTATGCATAATTCGGAAGCCCTTAATATGCTTTCTGGAACAGGCTTCAGATACGGCATAGTATCAATGGTAGTGTGTATGGGACAGGTACTTCTGGATCAGGGATATTATTCAAAGGCAGTTGCAAGCGTAAGCACAAAGTCACTTCTCTTTGCCTATATTGTAGGCACTGTCGTTGCTTGGCTTCCTGTTCCAATACTTTGCAGTACAGTATTCGGTACCTCAGCTCTGGGACTTGGTGCCACAGTAGCGGGAGGTCAGCTTTCATCAACATCAGATGTTGCTCCTTACATTATGCAGCTTGTTTTCGGCGGCGGCTTAGGCACTGTAATGTTTGCTCTTATGATATTTATGACAGGGCTTACTACGGGAGGCGACATTCTTTCCGGAGCACAAGCTATATGCACAATTGACATTTACAAAAAATACATAAAAAAGGACGCTACAGAAAAGCAGCAAACTGATTTCGGCAGATTAATGACCCTTGTTATCGGCTTTGTAATGGCACTTATAGTTATGTTTTTTGAAGGAAAATCCATATTAAAGGTAGATATATTCAGCGGAATATTGTTTGCCGCCCCCTGCGCTTCCTTTGTTGCAGGCCTTATATGGGACAAAGTATCTTCAAAAACCGCTGTTATATCAATATTTGTGGGAATGGCAGCAGGCTTGATTGCTTACTTTGCAATACCCGATGATAATATAAATTACTTTATAGGAAATGTTTGTTCTTTGATCGTTCCCGTATTTGTTATATTTATTTGTTCATTGTTTACTAAAGAAAAATATGATTTCAGTATTATGAAAAAATATGTTCCAGAACATATTGTAAATATAAATAAGGAAGGTAGGTAATATATATGATGATCAGTCAAAGCGCTCTTGAATGGTTTAATATTATTATGTATGTATGGTTTGCTTTCGGTGCTTTAATAATAAGTGTTTTTTCAATAAAAGAACTTTATATGATGATAAAAGGAAAGGATCAATAATATGAAATGTAATGTTGTTTGTATACAGACTTATCCCATAATGAATAACAAAGAAACCAATTTAACAAAAATGGCTGAATTGCTTGAGCAGGCTTTAGCAGAAAAGCCTGATACACAGCTTGTGGTATTCCCTGAGCTTGCAACAACGGGATATCAATGCGGAGAAAATTTCCAGGAGCTTGCGGAGGAGATAAACGAAAGCTCTCATACCGTTAAATTTTTTTCCGATCTTGCAAAAAAACACGGTGTATATATAATATGGGGAATGGCAGAAAAGGACAGTAAAAATAAAAAGGTACTTTACAACTCTCAGGTATTTTTAGACTGTAAGGGTGAAATAATAGGTACATACAGAAAAATACATTTGTTTGATACTGAAAAGAACTGGTTTACCCCGGGCAAAGAATACAAGGTCTATAATACAGCTATAGGAAAAATAGGTCTGTTTGTATGCTATGATGCATTTTTCCCCGAGGCTGCAAGAATAATGGCTGTGAAAGGCGCAGACCTTCTTGTAAACAGCACCAATTGGGAAAAGCCCTACAGCAATGATATGGATCTGTTAATGTCTGCAAGAGCCCTTGAAAACGCAGTTTATCTTGCCTGCTGCAATCGAATAGGAAAAGATTTAGATGTAGATTTCTTCGGACACACAAGAATACTCGACACTCTGGGCAATGTAATATCAGATGTTAAAGAGGAAAAGGAAGACTTTATATACGCAAGCCTTGACTATGATAAAAAGGAAAATTTAAAGGAAACCTATTATACAATGCTTTCCGAAAGACGCCCCGAACTTTACACAGAACTGTGTAAATAAAAAATCAATAAATTTAAAAAAGCAGAACTCAACAAGCTCTGCTTTTTTATGTATATGAAAAGTGAAAAATTTGTATAAATTTTAACATAGTTATTGACAAAGGATATTTGTAATAGTAAAATAAAGGTCAGCAGATAATTACTATTATAAAAGAAAGGATAGATTATAAATGTATTGTGTAAGAAAAATTACCGATGACA
>JAUNPM010000049.1 GCA_030536675.1 Clostridia bacterium
TTTAAAAAAATTTAAATTCCACTGTGGAATTTACTTTGAGAATTTACTGTCAATAAAAATTTGTAATATATTCAGCAATTTTTGTAAAAAAAACTTGACAATTCATTGTATGTATAGTAAAATATATTTGTTTGAATTTCGGCTGTATGTGTTAGCCCCACATCAGTTTGAATATATATTAGTCAGGACTCTTTTTCGGACATTTGAGAGAATTGGCAAACTTGTGTATGCGCACAGTGTTTCAACTGTGTATTTATTTTTGATTATTTAACTTTATTTTTTCGGAAGGAGATTTTCTAATGAGAACAACATTTATAGCTAAAACAGCTGAAATAGAAAGAAAATGGTATGTTGTTGATGCTGAAGGTCAGACTCTTGGACGTCTTGCATCTCAGGTTGCAGCAGTTCTTAAAGGTAAGAATAAGCCTATTTATACACCACATCTTGATACAGGTGACTATGTGATCGTAGTTAATGCTGATAAAATTGCCGTTACAGGTAAAAAATTAGATCAGAAGCTTTACAGAAGCCATTCTGAGTATACAGGCGGTTTTAAAGAAACTACTTTAAAAGAAATGATGAACAAAAAGCCGGAGGAAGTTATTAAGCACGCTGTTAAGGGTATGCTTCCTAAAAACACTCTTGGTAAGAATATGTTAAAGAAGTTACATGTTTATGCCGGGGCAGAGCACAATCATGAAGCTCAGAAGCCTGAAGCATTAGAGATTAAATACTAATAAGGAGGTCCCATTATGGCAGAAGCTAGATATTATGGTACAGGTAGAAGAAAGAGTTCTATAGCTAGAGTTTATTTAGTACCCGGTACAGGTAAGATTACTATTAATAAGAAAGATATTGAAGAATACTTTGGTCTTGATACATTAAAACTTATTGTTAGACAGCCATTGGAAACTACAGGAACTAACGGTAAATTTGATATTATTGTTAATGTACATGGCGGCGGCACTACAGGTCAGGCAGGTGCTATAAGACACGGTATTTCAAGAGCTTTATTGGAAGCAGATGCTGATTTCAGAACACCTTTAAAGAAAGCAGGTTTCTTATCAAGAGATCCAAGAATGAAGGAAAGAAAGAAGTACGGCTTAAAAGCAGCAAGAAGAGCTCCTCAGTTCTCAAAGAGATAATTACATTTACTATTCAACCCCTTGGAAACAATTTTCCGAGGGGATTATTTTTGTAAACTTCCTTTTTTCATAAAATCTCCTCTATAATAAATTTTAATATTTAATACTAGTAAAAATTTATTATAAAAAAACAAAAAAAATGCAACGTTTCCCCTTTCCGAATTGTTTTATAAATGAAGACAAAAAATTTAATTTAAAGGAGAACTTAATTATGAAAAAAAATATTTTAACAGGTATACTTTTATCTTCTGTAATAATTTGCAATATACCTGCTTTTGCCGCAGAAGCTGAACCTGCATTAACATTACCTGCGCAGAAAGACACCGCAATTTTTATAGACGCACCTGTAATAAAAAAAATTACAGTAAACGGGGATAACGTGAATTTATATGATAACAATATTTCACAAAATATATTTGAGGAAAACGGCAATATAATGATCCCTCTTCGTGCAGTTGCACAGAAAATGGGTTTTAATGTTGGCTGGAACAGCGAAAAACAGTCTGTTACTATAGGCGATGATTCTTGGGAAGTTATTTTATACATTGGCTCTGACAGTTACATAGGTACAAGCAAAGTTTCGATCGGTACAACAGCACCTCAGAACTATGGTGCAGCTCCACAGATTATACAAGGCACAACATATGTTCCCGCAAAAATGTTTGAGCTACTGGACTATACCTACAATATAAACGGAGAATTTTTAAACTTTTCAAAGTCTGATACCATTATTGACAAAACAGGACAGGAATACAGCAATGATACTTTAATAATTTCAGTTGACGAAAATACTTCTCAATCAG
This sequence comes from Clostridia bacterium, assembly GCA_030536675.1. Lineage (GTDB taxonomy): Bacteria > Bacillota > Clostridia > Lachnospirales > CAG-274 > Gallispira. The sequence goes on from JAUNPM010000049.1 coordinate 1,949, forward strand.
CCATAAATGAATTTTTTAAGGCAAATAACTTAGAAATTATTTACCAATCGGATAATTTTAATATATATACGGTTAAACTTCAAAGCCCAATGACCTCTGATGAATTGGATAAGTATATTTCAGAGCTTGAAAAAAATGAAAATATATTGGCAGTAAACAAAAACTACATTTTACATTTAGACGATAATGTGGAAATCCCAAATCCTTTTGTTCCTTATGAAAATATGGCAGATGTAAAAAAAGTTTTGTCTTTTACCCCTGCTGTTCCTTCAAGTCTGCCCAAAGGTTATGAGATAGACGAAATAACCTCGACAGACAGTAATTTTTTGCAGATCATTTATACAAATAATAATAATGACAGCATTTACTACAGAACAGCCAAAGGTAACGGTGATATAAGCGGAGATTGGAATAAATATAATATTAATAAAGAAGTCCAAATCGGCAATTTAACCGTCACAATGCGTGGAAATGATAAAATATCCAATGCTATATGGCAAAACGGTGAATTTACATTTTCAGTCTTTTCCAATGTTGGATTGGAGGAAAAGGAATTAATAGAACTTATTGAAAATATTAAGTAACCGACAATTTATATAGGAGTATATGCAATCTGCCTGTACTCCACAAAAAAACATCACAAAGGAGGTATTCTCTTGTTAGAAACTGATGAGCATATATGTATGCTGGTCGATAAATACGGTAATATGATATTACGGCTTTCTTATACCTATTTAAAAAGTATAGCTGATGCTGAAGACGCTGTACAGGATGTTTTTTTGAAAATAGTCGAAAAAATGCCGAATTTTAATGATGAAACTCACGAAAAGCTATGGATAGTAAGAACAACAATAAACATTTGTAAAAATAAACTTAAGCTGTTTTGGAATAAAAATGTTTATTCCATAGATAATGTAAAAGAAATTGCGAGCTTCGACAAATACAATGAGGATTCAGAGGTTTTAAAAGCCGTAATGGCTCTTCCCGAAAAATACAGAACCGTTATTTATCTGTATTATTATGAAGAGTATTCAACACCCGAAATAGCAAAATTAATTAATAAAAACGAATCTACGGTCCGTTCGCTCCTGCACAGAGCAAGAGAAAAATTAAAATCATCATTAAAGGAGGCATATGATTTTGAGTAACAGCTATAAAAAAGCTATGGATAAAATAGTATTATCTGATGAATTAAAGGAAAAAATCATAAAAAATTCTTCCTCCAAAAAAACAAAGCAAAAAAATAATACATATATAAAAATGTATCTTCGCAATATAGGAGGACTTGCCGCTTGCATTACCATTTGTATGCTTTCATATTACGGTTTTACAAATTATAATCAAATTCCCGCTGATATTGGTTTGAACAGTCAAACAGCCGTTCAAGCACAGGAAAATACAAATGAAACCGATACGACAAATAATGTTCCGCCTGCTGTTAGATCTTCTGTCACAGAAGACAGGTCCGATGCCGTTAATAGCTCTGATTATAAGAGCATACAGAATAATATTGATGAGCCAATATCTAATGCAGATAAATATGATATTCAAGAAAACGTCAATTACAACACAAATGGTAATATAAGCAGCTCTAACGGTTCATCACAGGAAAACAACAGCATATCTGCCAAAGACAACAATGAAATAACACAAAATACAACAAATGATACATATGAAACGACTGCAAATGAACAGCCGGATTACGAACAAAATGATTTACCTCCTACTCAGGGAAATAATCCCAACGACTTGTTAACCAATGAATATGTCAATAACATTAATGAAAATACAAGCACTCAAGAAAGTAATTGTCTTGCAGTGTCCCCAATTGACAGTAAACTTTCCGTAAACGATATGGAACAAGAACTTGGCTACAATATTAAAACCCCCGATTATATTCCATTCGGTTACGAAGTAAATGATATGGCTGTTCTTTACAGTGAACTTGCCGAAATTACATACCAAAGCAAAGACGATAAAATAACCTACAGAACTGCAAAATCAACAGATGACATAAGCGGTGATTATAATTCTTATACAAACGTTGAAACCGTTAAAATAAATAATACCAATGTAACTTTAAAAGGAAACGGAAACTTATATTATAATGCAGGCTGGACGAACAACAATGAAGCCTACTCCCTAACAAGCACAAATGGAATTTATAAAGATGAAATGCTTCACATTATTGAAAGTGTTGGCTATAGCAAACAAAACGATGACAAAAAATCAACAGCCAAATAATAGCACAATTTTGTCAATAATATAAAATACTCATATATATTTTAATAATAAAAAAATATTTGGCGTGGTTAATTACTACGCCAAATATTCCATACATATTTTTCAAATTAATATTGACTTTTGAGCAATACTCTAGTATAATATAATTTGTATGCATCCATAGTTAAACGGATATAATAAGCCCCTCCTAAGGGCTAGTTCCGGGTTCGATTCCCGGTGGGTGTATTTTTATAAAATTCAAATTTTTTCAGCATTTATGCCTGTGCGGCAAATCTCATTTTCACCTGTTCAATTTGCTGCTGCCCTGCCTGTTGAGTAGGATACCAGCCTTTTTCAGCCATTTTTTTGTAAATTTCCTCTTGTATCGTCAATTCTTCTTCCAATGCCTTTTCAAATGCACAATGCACATTTTTGGTATTTGATTCTATGGTTCCGTGCATATACAGATCACAGGCACCTTTAACTGACATTAATAAACTTTCCATTAAATATTTGTCTTCCATTTTATCAATCTCCTTTAAAGTAAGCCGTAACTATCTTTAAATATTTGGTTATGCCTGTCTTCAAGCTGTTTAACATAATTCTTAAGTTCTCCATCCTGAATATTTGCATACACTTTTTGACACTGACTTTTCAAATATTTTTCGTGCCCCAATGCATCTTCAATATAAAGTAATTCTTTAGGACTCATAAACCTTCACCTCCAAAAATATTATCTGTCAAATGTCATTTAAAAATACTTGATTTTAATTAAAACATATATTTACAACAATTTAAAATAATTTTTATTAAATTCTAAAATTTTCTCATCTCTCATTTTACACAATTCCTTTGACATAGCACTTCTGTCCACACACAAATAATCCGCAAGCTGTTGTCTGTTAAAGGGAATATTAAACTCACCGCTTTTATTTTTTTGAGATTCCATAGATAAATAACGCATAATTTTATCCCTTGTTGACCTTTGAGCCATACACTCAAGCTTATTTGTAAGGTGTAAATTTCTTTCGGCAATAATGGAAACAAGATTTTTAATAAATTTTAAATTGCAATGACTGCTTATAATCTCTTCATTAAAAATATTCTCTATATTCATTTCTATTATAACACTGTCTTTAACTGCCTCTGCATTTACCTGCAATGGTACACCTTCCATACAGGCATATGCTTCTCCGAATATTTCACCCGATTCTACCTCTGCCAATATGCTCCTGTTTCCCCAATAATCCTCTTTTAATATGTGTATTTTCCCCTCCGCCACCATATATAATGTATTTATTTTATCACCTGTTCTTAATACATATTCCCCCTTCCTATATTTTTTATCTACAGCTGAACGATAAACAGCCATATTAACAATATCCTCATATTTTATGCTTTTAAAAAGCTTTGACTTTTCAATTATACTTTTATATTTTGTCATAAAACCCTACCTTTCGTTGCAAAAGCAACAGACATTATTATAAAATTGTATTATAATATTTTTATAAAGTCAATATACTAATTTGTTTTGCTGATTTAACAGGAGGAAAAAATGATAAGAAGAATAATTCATATTGATGAGAACAAATGTAACGGCTGCGGCATCTGTGTCGATGCCTGTCACGAGGGAGCTATAGGTATTGTAAACGGAAAAGCAAAATTACTTCGTGACGATTATTGTGACGGCTTAGGAGACTGTCTTCCCACTTGTCCAACAAATGCAATTTCATTTGTTGAAAGAGAAGCTCTTGCATATGACGAAGAAGCCGTAAAAGTAAATATGGCAAATAAAAAAACAGCCCACAGCTGTCCGGGGTCTATGGCAAGATCCATAACAAGAAATAAAAATACAAATCCTTTTGAAGCATATGAAATTCCAACACAGTTGACACAATGGCCCGTGCAAATAAAACTTGCACCAATAAATGCACCATATTTTAATAATTCAAATTTACTTATTGCAGCTGATTGTTCAGCTTATGCCTATGGTAATTTTCACAATAAATTTATGAAAAACAAAATTACACTTATCGGTTGTCCAAAACTTGATATGACCGACTATTCCGAAAAACTTACTGAAATTATAAAATCAAATGAAATAAAAAGCGTAACCGTTGTAAGGATGGAGGTTCCCTGCTGCGGCGGCATAGAAGCAGCAGTAAAAACAGCCCTTATAAACAGCGGAAAATTTATACCTTGGAATGTTGTTACCATATCTACAAGCGGAGATATTATGCAATAGTATAATAAATTGCCCCCATAAGTTAAATAAATCTTATGGGGGTATGATTTTACCGTTTATCAGAACTTAAGTTACCGATATCAAGCCTTACCAAGGCCCTTTTCAACGCAAGCTCTGCTCTCTTAATATCAATATTGTCCTGTATATTCCTAAGTCTTGCTTCTGCCCTTTCTTTTGCCTGTTTAGCTCTTAAAACGTCAATTTCATTTGACCATTCGGCAGCGTCTGTAAGAATAAACATTCCCTCATCATTGATCTCGGCAAAACCGCCTAAAACAGCGGCTAGTTTTTCCTCACCGTCATTTTTAATATTAAGCACGCCGTAATCAAGTATTGTCACCATTGGCTGATGACCGTAAAGTATACCTACGTCACCGCTTAATGTTCTCATTATTACCATATCAACTTCACCCTCAAACATATTTCTTGAAGGTGTGATTATTTTAAGGGATAACTTATTTGCCATAAAACCACCCCTTATTTATCGGCATTCTGATATTTTTTTACAACATCTTCTATTTTACCGCAGTTAAGGAAATATCCCTCTGGAATATCATCGTGTTTTCCGTCAAGTATTTCTTTAAATCCTCTTATTGTATCCTCAACAGGTACATATTGTCCCGGGAAACCCGTAAATGTTTCAGCAACGTGGAATGGCTGTGAAAGAAATCTCTGTATTTTTCTTGCCCTGTTTACTACAATTTTATCATCTTCTGAAAGCTCGTCCATACCCAATATTGCAATAATATCCTGAAGCTCTTTGTACTTCTGCAAAATCGCCTGTACCCTTCTTGCAACGCTGTAATGCTCCTCACCTACGATCTGAGGATCAAGTATTCTCGATGTAGACTCAAGAGGATCAACAGCAGGGTATATACCAAGCTCAACAATACTTCTTGAAAGAACCGTAGTAGCATCAAGATGTGCAAATGTTGTAGCAGGCGCAGGGTCCGTAAGGTCATCGGCAGGTACATATACAGCCTGCACAGATGTAATTGAACCATTCTTTGTTGATGTAATTCTTTCCTGAAGAGCACCAAGCTCCGTAGCAAGTGTAGGCTGATAACCTACGGCTGAAGGCATACGTCCCAAAAGAGCTGAAACCTCGGAACCTGCCTGTACAAATCTGAATATATTATCAATAAACAGCAAAACGTCCTGATTTGCCTTATCTCTGAAATACTCAGCCATTGTAAGTCCCGTAAGAGCAATTCTCATTCTTGCTCCTGGAGGCTCATTCATCTGACCGAAAACAAGTGCAGTTTGATTTAAAACACCTGATTCCTGCATTTCATAATAGAGGTCATTACCCTCTCTTGTTCTTTCACCAACACCGCTGAATACGGAATATCCCTGGTGCTCCGTTGCAATATTGGTAATAAGCTCCATTATAAGAACAGTCTTTCCAACACCTGCGCCTCCGAAAAGACCTATTTTACCACCCTTTGAATAAGGGCAAAGAAGATCAATAGACTTTATACCCGTTTCAAGCATTTCAGCCGAATTGCTTTGCTGAGCAAATCCGGGAGCTTTCCTGTGTATGGACCACCTTTCTTCCGTAACGGGAGCCTCTTTTCCGTCAATGGGATCACCTGTTACATTAAACATTCTTCCAAGAGTTTCTTTACCTACAGGCACACTTATGGGTGCACCAGTATCAATGGCTTCCATACCTCTTTTAAGTCCATCGGTTGAGCTCATTGCTATACACTTTACTACGTCATCACCAAGATGCTGTGCAACTTCTGCAACTATTTTATTTCCGTTATTATATATTTCAATGGCATTATTAAGTGCCGGCAAATTATCGGCGGGAAATTTAATATCCAAAACAGCACCAATGATCTGTATTATTTTACCCACATTATTTTGTGACATTGTTCTTCTCCACTCTCCTTTCTTTAAAATACAATATATTTATTCAAGTGCATTGCTTCCGCTTACAATTTCTGTAATTTCCTGAGTTATAGCACCCTGTCTTACTCTGTTGTAAACCAAATTAAGATTGCTTATCATTTCCTCGGCATTTTCTGTAGCGGAATCCATTGCAGACATTCTTGAACTCAATTCACATACGGCAGACTCTACCATTCCCCCGTATATTACGGTTTTAACATATTTAGGAATAACATAATTAAGAACAGACTCTTCATCAGGCTCATAAATAGTCAGTGTAAGACTTTGTTCCTTGCTGTTATCCGTAAATTCTTCAGCATTAAGAGGCAATAACTTTATACTTTTAGGTTCATTTGTAATGGTAGTTATAAATTCAGTATACACAAAATATACTTCATCAACTTCACCTTTAGTATACATATCAATAGCCTTGCTTCCTATTATAAAAGCGTCCAAATAATCGGGTTTTTCTGAAACATCCTTAAAACTTTCCGCAATTTCAATATTTTTATGTTTAAAAAACTCTCTTGTCTTATTTCCCACTGCAAAAACAACAGCTGACTTTTTGCTTTCAATAATTTCAAGAGCCTTCTTACACACATTTGCATTATAACCGCCGCAAAGTCCTCTGTCGCCCGCAATTACTATAACAAGAGCTTTTTCCGTTTCATTTCTTTCCTGCATAAAAACACTTGAAACGCCTTTGCTGCCTTTGACCACATTTGCTATAACACGTCTTGTAGCCTCAAAATAGGGTTTAGTATCGTTAAAGCGTGATTTGGCTCTGTTAAGCTTAGAGCTTGCAACCAAATTCATAGCCTTTGTGATCTGCTGGGTGCTATTGACACTTTTGATCCTGCGCTTTATATCACGCATTGATGCCATAATATCACCTCTCTATCAATTAAATTCCTTTTTGAAATTTTCAATGGCATTTATAAGTTCCTTTTCCGTTCCACCGTCTATAACTTTCTTTTCGGCAATGGATAAAAGCACATTATTATGATACTTTTCCATATAATCAAAGAATTTCACTTCAAATTCCTGTATCCTGTCAACTTCAATATCATCAAGATACTTGTTTGTTACGGCATAAAGAATTACAACTTCCTTTTCAACAGAAAGGGTCTTATACTGAGGTTGTTTTAATATTTCCATAATAACTCTTCCGTGGTTAAGTCTTTCAAGAGTATCCTTGTCCAAATCAGAACCTCCTTCCGCATAGCCTTCCCCTGGGGGAAGGTG
>JAUNPM010000050.1 GCA_030536675.1 Clostridia bacterium
TCAACGAAGCACTTTTAGATTTAATGAGGTGATTTTGGACGCTATCCTTGAAAGCGTGAGAACGTTTTTGAGGAGGGCTTTTTTTTGCTTACTTTTATAAAGTAAGACAAATCTAAGTTTGCAGGTTAATTTTACTTTTGAAAAGTTAAGGAAATTAATTGTTTTTGTAGTGTTGTTTTATAAAAACAACAGAAAGCTTCTGTACTTTCTAAAGAAAGTACCAAAGACGTGGGAACCTTTCGACGGTTCCCACACCCTCCGATCGATCTTTGGACACTAAAGTTTTTTGTATTTTATAGTTAATGTTGTCCAAAGAGAGTACCCGCGCTTAAAGCCACGTTGCGGCTGCGCGGGGGTGTTATTTAATTTAGTAACATTATAATATTAATCAATCCGCACTGCCGATGAGTGAATCAAAGTTCTCGGTTTCTTTGGTGCTTTTATGTCTGCTTAGGCGAGCGGTATTGCAGGGTAATGAAAGTACATAAACTTTATAAAAGTTAGACAGAATAAATTAACGGTTTAATGTGTTTATTTGGTGCAAACGGACAATAATATAATGAAAAGAGTAAGGGGGATTTATATGAACCTGCCTTGGGATAAAAGCTATTTTAAAGTATGTTTTTATGTCATATTTACATTTATATGTGTTTATATAATTAAGAATGTAATTGACGGCATAGTTTATGCCTTTGTTAATTTAGGGGACATTTATGCTGTGGCAATGGATATTGTACTTAAGGTATGCTCTGTTTTTTCAATAATAATTGCAGGCTTTGTAATAGCTTATATTTTAAAGCCTGCCGTAAACAAAATAACGGAAAAAACAGGCTTTAAAAGGGGGACTGCGGCAGGCATTGTTTACGGAATATGGGCGGCTGCGGCAGTAATTGCCGTGACGATTTTGGTAACGGGAGAGCGTTTTGAAAGCATAGGAGAAAATTTAAAAAATTACGGCAGAAACATAAACCATATGTACAATGAAATGACAGCTTTTTTTGCAAATCGAAATATGGAGCATTTCGTGCGTATTACAGAGAATATAAAAAACAGCATATTTGACTATGCCGAAAAATTTGAAGAAAATGCTCTTAATATGTCAAAGGAGGCTGTAAGCAGAGCGGTAACATTTATGTTAAGTATAGTTACTTCCTTTTATATGCTTAAGGACGAGGAGAAAATCACCGAGGGGCTTAAAAAATATTCTCAAGCCTTTTTAAGTGAAAAACAGAGAATGAGAATTTTAAGACTTATAAAGGACATTGATATTGTTATGAGCGGTTATGTTAGGGGACAGCTTACAGACGGCGCCATAATGGCGGGACTTATAAGTCTGGGCTTGTCTTTGATAAAGGTGCCCTTTGCTGTGCCTATAGGCATAATAAGCGGGTTTTCAAATATTATTCCTTATTTTGGCTCTATAGCGGGCTTTTGCCTTTCGGTAAGTATGGCTCTTGTAAGCGGAGAGGCTGTGAGAGCTGTGTATGCAGGTATACTTGTAATTGTGCTCCAGCAAATAGACAGTGCTGTCATTGTGCCAAAGGTGGTGGGAGAAAGCGTTAAACTTAGCCCCGTTATGATAATCATTTCTCTTGCTGTGGCAGGCAAGCTCTTCGGTGTGTGGGGAATGGTCTTTGCCGTGCCTGTGGTAGCCGTTGTTAAAATGAGAGTTGACAGATATGTGGAGAGCAGGTAAAAAAGGAAGTGGTATTTTGTAAGCTAAAACGGCATACAATTCTATGAGGTGATAATATGGAAGAAAACATTAACATAGACCCGGGGCAGATAGAAAAAATATTATCTATGGTCAAACTTATGAACAATATTAATTCCGCCAACAATGTCGTCGATGAAAATGAAAACAAAAACCTGCCGTCGGCGGAGGTCGTTGAAAAAATGGACGGAAACACGGCTTTAAGGAGAATAAAAGAGGCTGTTCCCTTTCTTGACTTTCCTTATCAAAGAAACATAGGACTTATGATAAAAATAATGGAGATAGATAAGCTGGTAAATAATTTCAGGGCAATGTCCGTGTCGGGAGATAACGGAAACAAAATGAAAAGGCAAATGCTCCTTGCCATAAGACCTGAGCTTGACGGAAGAAAGCAAAAAATGCTTGACGTGTTTGTAAGAGTAATGGAAATAACTGATATAATGGAGGGGTTGGGAAATAATGAATAAAAATATATTGGAAAACAAGGCTTTTGACTGTCTTGACTTTAACACAAGGAGAGCCTTTGTAAGCTTAACGGAAAATTTAAAGAACAAGTCATATGATGAGAAAATTGCTATAATTGTTGCTTTTGTAAATTCTCTGCCTAAGGGCATAACTTTTACAAAGGATGAAAGGAGGGCAATGATAGAGGCTGTAATGGAGGAGATGAGTGAAGAGGAGAAAAAAAGATTTGGGGGGATAATAAGGCTTCTTTTGTAAGGGGGAGGTGGGTAGCTTACTTTTAGAAAGTAAGACAAACTTTATTGCTTTTTCTTTGGGAGATGTTGTTTAAAAAACAACAGAAATATTCTTGTCCTTTCTTTGAAGAAATGACAAAATACGTGGGAACCTTTCGACGGTTCCCACACCCTCCGAGCGACCTTTGGACACTAAAATTTTTTGTTTTTTATAGTTAATGTTGTCCAAAGGAAGTACCCGCGCTTAAAACCATTGAATCGGAAGAAGTATCCGACAGCCTGAAAGGCTGCTTTTGCGAAGCAAAAGTTCTGAACGTTGCGGCTGCGCGGGAACATTATTTAAATTTAGTAACATTATAATATAATATAACGATTCGGAATCTCTCACGTCTTTGGTAAGCAGTATTGCGAAGCAATACGACCAACCTTTAGAAAATATAAAAAATAATTTATTTGTTTTACTTTGTAAAAGTAAAACTGATAAAAATTAAAATTTATAAAGTGTATACAAAATAAAACTTAGTTTTTGACATTATTATACAACACCTATGTCTTGAAAATGAAATTTATTTTTACTTAAAATTCACAAATCCGTTTTTTTTAATTTAAAATCAATTGAAATTAACGAAAATTTGCAATTATACTTAATAATTATGCAAAAAATGGGTCTTAATGGTTGACAATTCCTGCGAATAAGTGTATTATTAATAGTATGGAGGTGGAACCTAATGTTTATTTTTAATCCAAAGACAAATGTTATTGAGAGAAGGGAATCGGTTTATCCTCTCCAAGATGTGGACAAGCCGAATTTATATGATAACCTGTACAGTTATGATGAAGTTCCCAAGATCGCATTTAATCACAGAATTGTGCCTATGGATGTACCTGACGAGATCTGGATAACCGATACAACTTTCAGAGATGGTCAACAGTCAAGAGAGCCTTACACAGTTGAGCAGATCAAGCATATTTACAAACAGCTCCACAGACTGGGAGGACCTAAGGGTATTATTAGACAAAGTGAATTTTTTGTTTATTCCAAAAAAGATCAAGACGCAGTGTATCGCTGTCTTGAAATGGATTACAGATTTCCCGAGGTTACCACCTGGATAAGAGCCAATAAAAAGGACTTTGAGCTTGTAAAATCAATAGGTGTTAAGGAAACGGGTATTCTTGTAAGCTGTTCGGACTATCACATATTCTACAAAATGAATATGAAAAGAAGTGAGATACTTGAGCATTACCTTTCTATAATACGTCAGTGTATTGAAACGGGTATTAAGCCAAGATGTCACTTTGAGGATATTACAAGAGCGGACTTTTACGGTTTTGTTGTGCCCTTTGCATCGGAGCTTATGAAGCTTTATGAGGAAACGGGAGTACCTATTAAAATAAGAGCCTGCGACACTATGGGCTATGGCATAAATACCCCGGGTACAGTACTTCCCAGAAGTGTTTCGGGTATTATATACGGCTTGCACCATTATGCGGGAGTGCCTAATCATCTTCTTGAATGGCACGGACACAACGACTTTTACAGAGCTGTTACAAATGCAACAACGGCTTGGCTTTACGGCTGCTGCGGTGTAAATACCTCACTTTTCGGAATAGGTGAGAGAACAGGCAATACTCCTCTTGAGGCTATGGTATTTGAATATGCACAGTTAAGAGGAACTCTTGACGGTATGGATACAACAATAATAACAGAGCTTGCAGATTATTACAGAAAGGAAATAGGCTATGATATACCGCCTATGACACCTTTTGTGGGAGAAAACTTTAATTTGACAAGAGCAGGTATCCACGCTGACGGCATACTTAAAAACGAAGAAATATACAATATATTTAATACAGAGCTTCTTCTTAAAAGACCTGTTAAAATTGCTGTGGGCAAAACTTCGGGTCTTGCGGGAATTGCCCATTGGATAAACGGCTACTTTAAGTTTGAGGGCGATAAAAAGCTTGGAAAACAGCACCCTGTTGTGGTTAAAATAAAGGAATGGGTAGACAAGCAGTATGATGCGGGCAGAGTTACTCAAATAAGTGATATGGAGCTTGCTAAGCTGGCAAATACCGAAATGGAAAAATATCTTAACAGTATAGGCGCTGATTAAATAAATACATATATAATGTGAAAAAGGAGAGATACAAATGAACAAAATTGAAGCAGCAAAGGAAAAATTCGGCAAGTTAATTGAAGAACAGCTTGCAAGAGTTGAGAAGATGAAGGCCGACAAGGATTTTATTGACTTTGAAAAGCTCCCTGTCATTAAAATAGGTATATGCGGCGGTGACGGCATAGGCCCTGCAATTACGGCACAGGCTCAGAGAATACTTGAATTTTTGCTTGCTGATGAAGTAAAAAGCGGTAAGGTTGAATTTAAGGTAATTGACGGACTTACAATTGAAAACAGAATTGCGGCAGGAAAGGCTATACCTGATGATGTGCTTGCAGAGTTAAAGGAGTGCCCTGTTATATTAAAGGGACCTACTACAACTCCAAGAGCAGGTGACAAGGTAAATATTGAGTCTGCAAATGTTGCTATGAGAAAGGAGCTTGACCTTTTTGCAAATGTAAGACCTGTCAGAATACCCGAGGAGGGCATTGACTGGACATTCTACAGAGAAAATACAGAGGGCTCTTACACCTTAGGCTCAAAGGGCTTTGAGGTTGATGATGACCTTGCTTTTGACTTTACTGTTGCTACAACAGACGGAACTGAAAGAATAATAAGAGCTGCATTTGACTATGCAAGAAAGAACAACAAGGGTAAGGTCACTTGTGTAACAAAGGCTAATATTATTAAAACTACAGACGGTAAGTTCTTAAATACATTTAAGGAAATTGCAAAGGAATATCCCGAAATTGAAACAGATGACTGGTACATTGACATAATGACTGCTAAGTTGATCGATCCTAAGAGAAGACAGGGCTTTAAGGTAGTTGTTTTGCCTAACCTTTACGGTGATATTATTACTGATGAGGCTGCTGAGTTCCAAGGTGGCGTTGGTACTGCAGGTTCAATCAATATGGGTAAAAAATATGCAATGTTTGAGGCTATCCACGGTTCTGCTCCGAGAATGGTTGAAGAGGGCAGAGATAAGTATGCAGATCCTTGCTCAATAATAAGAGCTGCAAGTATGCTTCTTGCTCACATAGGATACGGCGACAGAGCTGAAAAGCTGGATAAGGCTCTTGACATTTGTACTCAAAAGGAAAAGAAAATAAAGATCACAGGTCACAGCGACGGCTGCACAAGTGCAGAGCTTGCAGACTACATTATGGATACAATTAAGAGTCTTTAATTTGAAAAATAAATTTGAATTATTTAAAAGCTCTTTGTCAGTTTTATAAGCTGATAAAGAGCTTTTTTGCATTAGTAAAAAACAGCAACAGACACCTTAAATGTCATATTATCGTATTCGATTTTTACAACACCTCCGTATTTTTCGGCTGTCTTTTTGACGGATTCAATTCCTATTCCCAAGTCATCTCTTTTTGCCGAAAGGAATTTATCTCCTTTTTTTACAGGAGGGTTGTCAAATGTATTTGTTATGCAAAGCATAAGTTTGTTATCGTCTGCCAAGCCGTAAATATTTATTTTTCTTTTACCGTTTTTCTGTGCTGCGCAGGCCTCTATTGCATTTTCAATGAGATTTCCGAAAATAATGCTTAAATCAGTATCGGAAACAGGTATGTCTTTATTTGCGGATACGGAAGCATTAAATTCCGCAGTAATTTTGCGTGCACACATAGAGTAATAGTGCAGCAATGCATTTATTGTGAGATTATGACAGAAAAGCTCTGTTTTTATCCCCTCAAAGGATGCTTTGTAGGAGGAAAGATAGCTTTTAAGGCTGTCGTATTCTCCCTTTGTTAAAAGACTTTCCATAACATAAATGTGCTGTTTCATATCGTGGCGCAGTCTTTTTGTGCTGTCCATTTGCTCCGCAATTTGGTTATAGCTTTCTTTTTGTATTTCTATTTTTTTATTCATTTGCTCCTTTTCGGCTTCAAGGACTATGTTCATACGATATGTCTTGTTTATATTTATGAAGTGAACAAAGCCGAGCATTGTTATCATAACTGTGCAGCCTATTTCGGGAAACCAGCCGCAGTATATTGGCTCATAAAGAGGAAAAAGTCTGTCGGCGGCAACTGAAACGGCAAAAAAGCCCGAACCGAATATAGGAGGAGCAGTGTTAAACAAGCCCCTTGAGGTGCCGTATACGGCTGTGGAAAATAAATACAGTGCCGTTAAGCATTTATAAAGCGTAATTATATAAGAAAAATAACGTCTTGCGTTTAAGGTATGCAGGGGTGCAAGGAAGCCATATAAAAATGCTGAAATGCACATAATTATACATACAGAAAATACGGTAACGGTTATTTTTTTGTTTACAGCGCAAAGTCTGTTTTGCAAAAGAAGTATAAGAGTATATATCATATAAGAGGACAAAAGCTCTATACCCTGCAAAAATGTGCATTTCATTCCCAAAAAGGTGTGCATAAGAGGATAGCACACTGCTCCCAAGGCAAAAAGACAGAGGAGAGAAAAAATAAGTGTGCTTTTGTCTTTATCGGCGCAGACAATAAAGGCTGATATTATAAAGAGCACAAGAGAAAGAGCAAATATTGTGCAGCTTATAAAAAGCTGAGCGTCACGAAGTCTGCTTACGGCATTTGCAGAGCCAAATGCGGGAGGGTATACAATGCCGCTGTATATACCTGTGTGATCCGATACGGCAATTATTATACGTGTGATACCCGAAGCATTAAAATACAGCGTCTTGTCCTTTACCAAAGGCTCGTAATTATGTATGCTGCCCGTGCTTTCTATAAGCTCATCATTTATATAAAGCTCATATGCCGAATATATTTGAGGTAAATAAAGTCCGTAAATATTATTCCTTTGGGGCAGGGACAGCACCATACTGTAAGTACCGCTGCCAAAGGGCTTTTGTGATGTAAGGGAGGTGCGTTCACCTATTGAAACATACTGCATATATTTATTGGGAGCGCCGTTTTCAAAATCCTTGGGAGTGAGAAGAGCATTTTCATAATATGCCCAGTCATTTATTAAATAATTGATTTTATCGGTATCCGTATTGTCTATATAAATAAGACCGTTTATAGGCTGATTTCCTTTTTGTGTATATTTGTTATTGTAAGTATATAAAAGCTGAAAAACAATAAGAGCTGAAATTACTGACAGCATAAATATACAAATATATAATGTTTTATTTTTTACTGTCCGAATATTTTCCATAAGCCCTCCAAAGTATAAATGCAAGTGCAAAAAAAATTAATGTGGAAATGAATATAATAATGGGATACACCGCCTTGTCATCGGTGCTTTCATCGTAATTAAGTGTATCGTCGCTTATTTTTGTTACATTCCCCTTGTTATCGGACCTATAGCTTCCCGTTTCATTTAATGTGATCTCATTGATATCATTTGGGTTTTCATTGTCCTCACTATGAGGAAAACGTATAACTGTATTGGGTATTTTTTCAACAGTGTTGTTGTTTATGCTTACATTAATGCTAAATTCACTGTTGTTATTTTTATTTATTGATACGCTTATTGTATCGTCTGCCTTTATATTGTTTTCTTCTGCAAAATCATCAGTCAGCTCTGCGGAAATACCCTCCTTTTCAAAAACTATTTTATTGTTTATTTCCACAATATCCATAAAACGTCTGCCCGAAATTATTGTAGTGTTTAAATCAACTCTTTCAAGCATTTTAACATTGTCGGAGTAGGGTGCTTCATAGGTGCCTTTATCTTTTTCCATTCCCGCTCCCGTAGAACTGCTTTTTGAAACGGGGATCTCATCATATACGGGAGGAACAGGCTGCTCGTGATTGTCGCCTCCGTCGTGATCACCGTCTATTATTACAGGGTCAACGTCTGTGTTTACAAGTATGGTATTTGTATATTCTCCCTTATAAAAAAGCCTGAAATACTGATCCTTATGAGGCTCAAGAAGTGCCGCAAACAAAAGCAGATAGGTGCCTGCCGTATAGCCGTATTCATCTTCCTCGGAATCATACCAGCTTTTGTTGTCATAGGAATATTGTATTTTTATATTTTCCGTATCACGGGCATTGTAAAGCCAAGGGAAAATAATATTTCCGCCGTGGGTATAAAAGGGCTCAATATATATTTTGTCGTCCTTCATAGCATAAAAATCACGGTGTATGATCAAATCATTTTCATTTTCCGCATTTATTCCCTGTGGCAGTATTATTGTGCCCTCTGTTTGGAATTTTCCCATAGTTTTTGGTGAAATTGTATTATGCCACTGTATTTGTGCGTCAAACATATCTCCCGATGTTGTGTAAAGAGGTATGGTATCCTCAAGATAGGGTGATACATCTTCATCTAAGTGAACAAGAGTAATGTCGTTATCATATGTAATGTCTGCAAGCTCTTCTGTTGGATCGCCATTGTCATAAATAAGTGCAGTGGCTTCAACTACTGCATCTGTATTAAATTGAAAACCCTCGGGAGGTATTATTTTTCCCTTTAATTTAATTCTTCCTGCCGTTGACGTGTCGGCATCGGAAGCCTCACTCCAGTCTATTTGACAGTGGTAATAAGTATATTTATCTGAAACGACACAGGCAATAGGGCAAAGCTGCGAAATGCTTATTTCTTGGTTTACGGCAAAAAAACGCAGGGACTCATCCTCTAAATAACATTCTCTTATATTTATTATATTGCTTTCCTCCACAGCTCCGCCTGACGCTACGCTGTCATTAAGTGAGCCTTGGAAAACAGCCCCTTGGGCTTGTGCGGAAGCAAAAACAAGGACTGCCAAAAATAAAGACAATTTTATTTTCATTTTTATACCTCAATTATATTTTTTAATTTGTAGCTCATATAAGCGCTTTTAATATCCTGATTATATCTCTTTTTAATGGGAACAAGGTCATTGTTTGACATAAGAAAATCCGTGTTAAAGACCTTTCTTACATATTCAAAATTAACGATAACTCCCTTACAGCAGTTGCAGAAATTTT
>JAUNPM010000051.1 GCA_030536675.1 Clostridia bacterium
GTCCCGTCTACTTCGGGATTGCAAACCTGCGGATTAAAGTCTGCGACGCTAATTGCGAGTTGTATTTTGTAATTGTTCAAATTTTTTTATAAAAATCGGTTTATTGATAGTCTATGATCTTTATACAATCTTAATACCATATTAATACAACTTATACAATTTTAACGTGAATGCTGTTAATCTAAGTTCAGGAGGTGAAAACAATGAATGCTGTAATTGCTTTTATTGGAATATGCGCTACATTGTTATTAATTTATTATGTTTATATTTTAATGAAAGGAGATGAACAATAATGAATTCGGTTTTGCAGTATATATTATACCTTGCTGTATTAGTTGTTTTTGCTATACCGCTGGGAGGTTATATAAAGAAAGTAATGTATGGTGAAAAAACACTTTTGTCACCTGTGTTTAATCCAATTGAAAAACTGATTTACAAAATCCTAGGGATAAAAAGCGATGAACAAATGAATTGGAAGGAATATTTGTTAAGCGTTATTTTGTTTTCTGTTGCAGGATTGATTTTTCTTACACTTCTTCAAATGCTTCAGGGGGTTCTGCCGTGGAATCCTCAGGGATTGAAGGGTGTTAATTGGGATCTGTCAATTAATACTGCAATTAGTTTTGTTACAAACACCAACTGGCAGGCATACAGCGGCGAATCTACATTAAGCTACCTGTCACAGGCTTTGGGTCTTACGGTGCAGAACTTTGTTTCAGCTGCTACGGGCATTGCGGTGCTATTTGCATTAATAAGAGGTTTTAATAATGTAAAAAACGGTCAGCTGGGAAGCTTTTGGGTGGATATGACAAGAATTGTGGTTCGTTTGCTTATTCCATTAAACCTGGTAATTGCTTTATGCTTGGCTGCAGGAGGTGTTGTGCAGAGCTTAAAGCCCGCAGATACGGTTTCTCTTTTGGAACCGATTGCAGTAAGCGCTGAAGGAGAAATTATTGAAAATGCTGTAATAGATGTTGATTCAAATACAGTGGAGGTTGACGGGGAAGCCATTGAAGGTGCTCAAATAATTACAGAGCAAATAGTTCCTCTGGGACCTGCAGCAAGTCAGATAGCAATTAAGCAAACGGGAACAAACGGAGGTGGATTTTACGGCGTAAACTCTGCACATCCTCTTGAAAATCCAAGTGCCTTTACAAATATAATTGAAATGATCTCAATTTTGTTAATACCAGCTGCACTTTGCTTTACATTTGGTAAATGCATCAAAAACAAAAAACAGGGTCTTGCTGTATTTATGGCAATGTTCATTTGCCTTGTCATTGCTCTTTCCGTAGTTGCTGTCTGCGAACAGGGGGGAACTCCTCAAATAGCTCAGGAAGGAGCCGTTAATATTGCCCATATTGACCAAGCAGGCGGAAATATGGAGGGAAAAGAAACAAGATTCGGCATTGCAGCATCATCAACTTGGGCAGTATTTACAACAGCTGCTTCAAACGGATCTGTAAACTCAATGCACGACAGCTACACTCCTCTCGGAGGTATGGTGCCAATGCTTCTTATGCAGCTTGGTGAAGTAATATTCGGCGGCGTAGGCTGCGGCTTATACGGTATGCTTGCCTTTGCAATACTTACTGTGTTTATAGCAGGGCTTATGGTCGGTCGAACACCTGAATTTTTAGGAAAGAAAATTGAACCTTATGAAATGAAATGGGCAGTGCTTGTTTGCCTTGCAACACCTATAGCTATTCTTATAGGAAGCGGTATTGCGGCAGTTGTGCCTCAGGTTGCGGACAGCTTAAATAACAGTGGTGCTCACGGATTATCGGAAGTATTGTATGCATACTCATCAGCAGGTGGAAATAACGGTTCTGCTTTTGCGGGATTTAATGCAAATACTGTTTTCCTTAATTTATCACTTGGAGCTGTAATGCTTTTTGTAAGATTTATACCTATTGCAGGTATACTTGCAATATCAGGAAGCATTGCCGAGAAGAAGAAAATAGCAACAACGGCGGGAACATTATCAACAACCAATGCTATGTTTGTATTTTTGCTTATTTTCGTAGTATTGCTTATAGGTGCTTTAAGTTTCTTCCCTGCTTTAGCTTTAGGTCCTATTGCTGAATACTTTACATTTATGTAGGAGGTGTCAATATGTCAGCAAATAATAAAAATGCTCTTTTTGATAAGAAAATTACAATGAGGGCAATTAAGGATTCTTTTGTAAAATTAAAGCCGTCAACACAGGTAAAAAATCCTGTTATGCTCTTAGTATATATTTCCGCAATACTTACAAGCGGATTATGGGTAATATCATTATTCGGAATAAAAGACGCTTCATCGGGCTTTACATTTGCAATAGCTGTTATTTTATGGTTGACGGTGCTTTTTGCAAACTTTGCCGAGGCTATTGCAGAAGGCAGGGGAAAAGCTCAGGCGGATTCCTTAAGAGCGTCTAAAAGAGATATTGAGGCTCACAAAATAAGATCCGTAAATGATAAAAATAATGTCGTATCCGTACCATCAGTGTCACTAAAAAAGGGGGATATAGTTATTGTTAAAGCGGGAGAACAAATCCCTGCAGACGGCGAAGTAATAGAAGGTGCTGCATCTGTTGACGAAAGTGCAATAACAGGTGAATCAGCACCTGTAATAAGAGAAAGCGGAGGTGACAGAAGTGCCGTAACGGGAGGTACTACTGTGCTTTCAGATCAAATAATAGTTAGGGTCACAAGTGAGGCGGGAGAAAGTTTCCTTGATAAAATGATCGCAATGGTAGAGGGGGCTTCAAGAAAGAAAACTCCCAATGAAATAGCTTTGCAGATATTGCTTGTGGCTCTTTCAATTATATTTATACTTGTAACAATGTCACTTTATACCTATTCAATATTTTCGGCAAAGCAGGCAGGCATTGACAATCCAACGTCTGTAACTACTCTTGTGGCGCTTCTTGTTTGTCTTGCGCCCACAACAATCGGTGCATTGTTATCTGCCATTGGTATAGCAGGTATGAGCAGACTTAATCAGGCAAATGTGCTTGCAATGAGCGGACGTGCAATAGAAGCAGCAGGCGATGTTGACATTTTAATGCTTGACAAGACAGGTACTATTACTTTGGGAAACCGCCAGGCATATGATTTTGTACCTGTAGACGGAACAGCTGAAAATGAACTGGCAGACGCTGCACAGCTTTCATCTCTTGCAGATGAAACTCCCGAAGGCAGAAGTATAGTTATACTTGCTAAGGAAAAGTTTGGTTTAAGAGGGAGAAATATTCAAGACAAAAATATGGAATTTATACCTTTTACTGCCGTTACAAGAATGAGCGGCGTTAATTATGACGGCTGTGAAATACGTAAGGGAGCAGCAGACGCCGTAAAGGAATATGTCATAAAAAACGGAGGAAAGTATTCCGAAGAGTGCAATGCGGCTGTTATAGCCATTGCGGCACAAGGGGGCACACCTCTTGTAGTTGCCAAAAACAAAAAAATATTGGGAGTTATACATCTTAAAGATATTATTAAACAGGGGGTAAAGGAAAAGTTTGCGGATCTGCGTAAAATGGGCATAAAGACCATTATGATAACAGGTGACAACCCAATGACTGCCGCATCTATTGCAGCTGAAGCCGGTGTAGATGATTTTCTTGCAGAGGCTACTCCCGAAGCTAAATTAAATATGATAAGAGATTTCCAGAAAAAAGGTCATCTTGTTGCAATGACAGGGGACGGAACAAACGACGCACCTGCTCTTGCACAGGCAGACGTTGCAGTTGCAATGAACAGCGGAACTCAGGCGGCAAAGGAAGCGGGAAATATGGTGGACTTGGATTCATCACCTACAAAGCTTATTGATATAGTTAGAATCGGTAAGCAGCTCCTTATGACAAGAGGAAGCTTGACTACTTTTTCAATTGCGAATGATGTGGCAAAGTATTTTGCCATAATCCCTGCACTGTTTCTTGGACTTTATCCGGGGCTTTCAGCGCTTAACATAATGGGACTTCATTCACCTGAAAGTGCAGTGCTTTCAGCAATAATATACAATGCTCTTATTATTGTGGCACTTATACCCTTGGCATTAAAGGGAGTTAAATACCGTGAGGTCCCGGCAGGAAAGCTTCTTTCAAGAAATCTGCTGATATACGGCTTAGGCGGAATTATTGCACCTTTTATATTTATTAAATTAATTGATATGATCCTTGTTGTATCAGGTCTTGTATAAGGAGGAAAAAAGATGAAAACAAATAAACATATTCTTCCCCGTGCCATAGGAATATTCATAATATTTACAATAATGTGCGGGCTTTTATATACGGGAGTTGTTACGGTGATCGCACAGGCAATATTTCCTGAAAAGGCAAGTGGAAGTATAATTGAAATTGACGGAAAAAAATATGGCTCCGAGCTTTTGGGACAGCAGTTTACAGATGAAGGGCATATGTGGGGACGTATAATGAATGTGGATGTTTCAACATACACGGATTCAGAGGGAAATGCCGTAATGTATGGGGCTCCTTCAAATTTAAGCCCTGCAAGTGATGAGTACAAGGTCCTTGTTGCCCAAAGAATAGAAATGCTTAGAAAGGCAAATCCCAATATGGACGAAAGTGCAATACCCGTTGATCTTGTTACCTGTTCGGGAAGCGGACTTGACCCCCACATATCTCCTTTGGCGGCACAGTACCAAGTAAGTCGTATAGCAAAGGCAAGAAACCTTTCAGAGAAGGACGTTGAAGCTATTGTGGCAAAATGCACAAAGGGAAGACTTTTAGGTGTGTTCGGTGAAGAAACCGTCAACGTTTTGAAGGTCAATCTTATGCTTGACGGAATATTGACGGAATAACTGTTTAATCAAATAAGTTCTTTTATAATTTTAAGAATTAATGTATAATAAATAAGAGGTGATGTTATGGAGGCTGAAAGAAGAGATCCCGAACAGCTGCTTAAGGCAATACAGCTTGAAGAGGATTCCCCTAAAAGGGGTAAACTGAAAATATTTTTTGGCTATGCCGCAGGAGTAGGCAAAACTTATTCAATGCTTAAAGCCGCACACGCTGCTGCTGAAAAAGGAATAGATGTTGCTGCGGGATATATTGAGCCCCATGATCGTCCCAACACCTCTGCACTTGTAAATGGGCTGGAGTGTATCCCAAATCTTGTTGTGGAGTATAATAATATAAAACTTAAAGAGTTTAATTTAGATGAAGCTCTTAAAAGAAAGCCTCAGCTTATACTTGTGGATGAGCTTGCCCATACAAATGCTTGCGGCTGCCGACATAATAAAAGATATCAGGACGTGGAGGAGCTTCTTAATGCGGGAATTGACGTATATTCAACGGTAAATGTTCAGCATATAGAAAGCCTTAACGATACAGTGGCGGCTATAACGGGAATATCGGTAAAAGAAAGAATCCCCGATTCTGTTTTTGACAATGCAGATCAAGTGGAGCTTGTGGATATAGAGCCTGTGGACCTTCTTGAAAGAATGAAAGCGGGAAATATATATAAAAAACAACAGTCTAAATTTGCCTTGGAAAATTTCTTTAACATAGAAAATTTGATTTCTTTAAGAGAAATCGCACTGAGGAGATGTGCTGACAGGGTAAACAGACTTTCGGAAAGCGCAAGGATAAAAAGAAACGGGGATTATTATACAGATGAGCATATTTTGGTTTGTTTATCCTCATCTCCCTCAAATGCTAAAATCATACGCACTGCTGCACGTATGGCAAACGCTTTTCACGGTAAATTTACGGCGCTTTTTATTGAAACACCTGATTTTGAGGAAATGTCAGATGAAAACAAAAAAAGGCTTAAATCAAATACGGATCTTGCAAAGGATCTAGGTGCAAGAATAGAAAACATACACGGTGATGATATCCCGCTTCTTATATCGGAATTTGCAAGACTTTCGGGGGTTTCAAAAATTGTACTTGGCAGAAGCGGAGTGAGAGGAAAAGGTTTATTTAACAACAGCGGTTTATCGGATAAGCTTATACAATATGCTCCCAATATAGACATTTATATTATACCCGACGGCAATTATCAAAATATATATTACAAAAGAAAAAGAAGAGAAAAAATAAATACCCAATTAAGCATTAAGGATACACTTAAGAGTGTGGGACTTATAGGTGCGGCAACTCTGATAAGTATGGTATTTTACGGGTTGGGGTTTAGCGAGGTAAATATAATAACCGTATATATTTTGTTTGTATTAATTATATCTGTTGTTACGGAAAGACGTCTTTACAGCCTTATATCATCTGCTGTATGCGTCATAGTGTTTAATTTTTTGTTCACGGATCCAAAGTTTACTTTGCTGGCATATGACAAGGGATACCCTGTTACGTTTGCAACAATGTTTATTGCCGCTTTTATTACGGGCTCTCTTGCAGCAAAGCTTAAAAACAGCGCAAAGCAATCCGCATATGCGGCTTACAGAACAAAAATATTGTTTGATACAAGTCAGATAATTGAACACGCAGGAGAAAAAAATGAGATAATAAATGCTACGGCAAATCAATTATGCAAACTTCTTAACAGAAGTATAATTATTTATTCTGCGGAAAAGGGAGAGCTTGGAGATTATCAATTTTGTTCGGTTAAGGATAATGAAAATTTGTATATATCGGAAACGGAAAAGGCTGTTGCTTCCTGGGTGCTTAAAAACAATAAGCGTGCAGGAGCTACAACGGATACACTTTCAAGTGCGGATTATCTTTATATGGCAATAAGAGTAAATGAATGTGTTTATGGTGTTGCGGGAATTAAAATGGAAAATAAGCAGCTTGATTCCTTTGAAAGAAACATACTTGTTTCCATATTGGGCGAATGTGCTCTTGCTCTTGAAAATGAAAAAAATGCAAAGGAAAAAGAAAAGGCTGCTGTTATTGCACAGCAGGAACAGCTAAGGGCAAATCTTTTAAGAGCCATATCTCACGATTTGAGAACTCCCCTTACGTCAATATCGGGGAATGCAAGTAACCTTATGTCAAACAGCAAAAAATTTGACGATGAAACAAAAATAAAGCTCTATACGGATATTTATGATGATTCAATGTGGCTTATTAATCTGGTTGAAAATCTGCTTTCAATTACGAGAATTGAAGACGGACATATGAATTTAAAGGTTTCATCGGAGCTTATGGACGATGTTGTAAATGAGGCGCTCCGCCACATAAACAGAAAAAGCGTTGCCCATAAAATAAAAGTAAAAAGCAGTGAAGAATTTATTTTTGCCAAAATAGATCCAAGGTTGATAATACAGGTAATCATAAATATTGTAGATAACGCAATTAAATATACTCCCGAAAATTCCGAAATAACAATATCGGTATGCAAAAGGGGAAATGATGTTGTTGTGAGTATAGCTGACAACGGAAACGGTATACCGGATGAAAGTAAAAAACACGTATTTGATATGTTTTATACGGGAACAAGCAATATTGCCGACAGCAGGAGAAGTTTAGGGCTTGGGCTTGCACTGTGTAAATCAATTATAGATGCTCACGGGGGAGTAATAAGTGTTTCCGACAATGAACCTAATGGAACCATATTTACATTTACACTGCCTGCAGAGGAGGTTGAACTGTATGAATAATACAAATAAATTGTTGGTTTTGGTTGTTGAGGACGATGCTCCCGTAAGAAATCTTATAACCACAACTTTAAAAGCTCACGACTATAGGTATATTACGGCGGCAAACGGAGAAATGGCAATACTTGAGGCATCTTCCCACAATCCAGATATTTTGCTTATGGACTTGGGTCTGCCTGATACGGACGGGGTTGAAGTAATTAAAAAAATACGCTCGTGGTCTGATGTGCCGATCATTGTGGTAAGTGCAAGAAGTGAAGATAATGATAAAATAAACGCTCTTGATAACGGCGCCGATGATTATATTACAAAGCCGTTTTCAGTTGAAGAGCTTCTTGCAAGGCTGAGAGTTACTCAAAGAAGGCTTGCTTCCAAATATAAAGAGGGAAATGCATCATCGGTTTTTGAAAACGGGGACTTAAAAATCGACTACGGAGCAGGCTGTGTTTATATAAAAAATGAAGAGCTTCATCTTACTCCCATTGAATATAAGATACTTTGTCTTTTGGCTCAGAATGTGGGGAAGGTGCTTACACACACATTTATTACACAAAAAATATGGGGGAGAAGCTGGGAAAGTGATTTAGCCTCTCTTCGTGTGTTTATGGCTACATTGCGTAAAAAGATAGAAGTAAAGTCAGGGAACAATCAGTATATACAGACCCATATAGGAGTAGGGTACAGAATGATAAAGGTTTAAAAAGAGATATGAAATACAGGTCCTTTGTAAAACAGAGATGCTTACAAGGGACCTGTATTATATGTAAATATTTAAATGGTTTCCAATGCTTTGAGCATTTCTCTGACAGTCCTACGGTTTAGAGGATCGATTGCATAGGGAGCAATTTCATTAAGGGGCGAGAGAACGAAAAGCCTGTTTTCCATATCTATGTGAGGTATGGTAAGTTTTTCATCGTTTATTATTTTGTCACCATATAAAACTATGTCTATATCAAGAGTTCTGGGACCCCAATGTATTTCTCTTTTTCTGTCGGCATTTGATTCTATTGTGTTTATTGCCTTTAAAAGTTTATGAGGACTGTATATTGTTTCTATTTCTATACAGCCGTTTAAAAAAGTATCCTGATCGGTGTAGCCGTAAGGCGCAGTTTCAATGTATGATGATACTTTTATAACCTTTATGTTTTTGTCGTTTTTAAGAGAAGAAACGGCAAAATCAAGATATGCTTTTTTATCTCCCATATTTGAACCTATGCTTAAATATGACTTTTCCCATTTTTTTGTTACTTCCACGGCAACGGTTTTAAGGGGAAGTCCTACGGGTGCAGAGGGCTTTTCTATTTTTATTGTAACGGAATTTACATTAAAATTTACAAGTATTTCATCTGCAAGTTTTGAAGAAAGGGTTTCTATGAGTTTAAATATATTTTCTTTTACATAAGATGTAATAAATTGGGAAACATTGGCATAGTTTACGGCTTTGTTAATGTTATCGGTTTCCGCTGCGGAGTCAAAATCAGTAGCCATAATGCAGGTCACAAAAAATCTTTGTCCCAAAATATTTTCTTCTTTTAAAACGCCGTGTCTGCCGAAGCAGTCAAGTTTTTCTATAATAACTTTTCCCAATTTTACCACCTGCCCAGTATTTTTTCTGCCATTAAGACAGCTCTTTTGTTTTCCTTTACATCGTGAACTCTTACAAAAAGTGCATTTTTAATAACTGCAATAACACTTGTTGCTATTGTTCCCTCAACTCTTTCA